>CABSMB010000072.1 GCA_902478705.1 uncultured Collinsella sp.
ATGGTGCTGGCGGGGCCTGCAGGGTCGACGGGGACGGTTTCGGCTGCTCGGGCCATGATGGTCTTGCGGAGGCAGTCGGCGAAGACGCGTGAGCCGGCGCCGGCTACGAGGGCTCGAACGCCCTGGCGGCGCTCCCAGAGGTTGTTGAGGATATGCTCGACCTGCACGAGTGGGTCGTCGAGCGGTGTGCCATCGTCGTCGAGGGCGTGGGCGCAGATGTCGCTCACGAGTTCGGACAGTAGGTCATCTTTGCTCTTGAAGAGGCCGTAGAATGTCGCGCGGCCTACGTGAGCGCGCGCGATGATGTCGCCGACGGTGATCTTGCCGTAGTCCTCCTCGCGAAGGAGCTCGGAAAACGCCGTGACAATAGCGGCGCGGCTTTTTGTCTTGCGGGCATCCATGGCTATGCATCCACGTGAACAAGCAGGCAACGGAGCGTGCCAGAGCAGCCCTCGTAGGGGCGCTTACCGCCGCCGTAGCCGACGGCCTCGATGCGGTAACGGGCCGGCAGGTGCTCGGACGTGCGCAGTGCGGCGACGATGGCGGCGCCCGTGGGCGTCACGAGCTCGCCGGCGACCGGTGCGGGCGCGAGGGCGATATTGCCCGCCTGGCACAGGTTGACGACAGCAGGGACGGGAATGGGCATGAGGCCGTGGGCGCAGCGAATGGTGCCGTGGCCCTCGGAGAGCGACTCGACCACGATGTCCTCAATACCAAGGTCATCGAGGCAGATGGCGACCGAGCAGACGTCGACGATGGAATCGACGGCGCCCACCTCGTGGAACATGACGGTCTCGGGCGTTTTGCCGTGAGCCTTGGCCTCGGCAGCAGCGAGTACGGAAAAAATGGCGAGGGCGCGACGCTTGGCGCCATCGCTTAGCTGCGAGCCATCGATGATGGCGGTGACGTCCGCCAAAGAACGGTGATGATGGTGGTGGGCGTGATGGTGATCCTCGTGGCCATGACCGTGGGCCTCATGGTCATGCTCCTGGCAGTGCTCGTGTTCGTGCTCGCCATGATCATGATGGTGGTGCTCATGCTCGTGCGTGTGCTCGGCAGCTGCTTCGTTGCCGTAGAGCCAGGCCATATCGTGATCATGGTTCTCGAGCTCCTCTGCAAGCTGGACGTCAAAGTCGCAGGCGTCGATGCCATGCTTGTTTACGCGTGTAACGGCAATCTCAAAGCCGTCGACTGGTAGCGTGGCGAGCTGCTCGCGCAGATGCTCCTCGCTGGCGCCCAGATCGAGTAGAGCCGCGACGGTCATGTCGCCGCTGATGCCCGAGGTGCCGTCGATGATAAGCGTGTGCTGATGGTTGGACATGAAATGCTCCTTAGCGGGCGCGGGATGTGCCGGCGCTCAGATGATTGATAAGACTTGCCTGGTAGGCGGCGCCGAAGCCGTTGTCGATGTTGACGACAGATACGCCGCTGGCGCAGGAGTTGAGCATGGCGAGCAGTGCGGCCACGCCGCCAAAACTCGCGCCATAGCCCACACTGGTGGGGACGGCGATGACCGGACAGCTCACAAGGCCTCCGATGACGCTCGCCAGGGCGCCTTCCATGCCGGCGATGGCGATGACCACCTGCGCCTGGGCAAGTTCCTCGGCATGCGCGAGCAGGCGGTGCAGGCCGGCGACACCCACGTCGTAAAGGCGATCGACCTCGTTGCCGTAGAACTCGGCCGTCAGTGCCGCCTCTTCGGCGACGGGCAGGTCGCTCGTGCCGGCGCAGGCGACGACGATGCATCCGTTGCCGGTGGGGGAGGGCTTGCCACCCACCAGGGCGAGCTGGGCGTCCGGGACATATCCCAGATCGATGTCGTTGCCGAGAAGCTCAGCGGTGCGCGCGGCTTTTTCGGCATCCAAGCGTGTGACCAGGATGCGCTCCTGGCCTGCATCGCGCAGCGCCTCGATAATGGCGGCAATTTGCTCGGCGGTTTTACCAGCACCGTAGACAACCTCGCCGGCTCCCTGGCGCACTCCGCGCGAAAGATCGAGCTGCGCAAAGCCCAAATCGGCGGTCGGAGCCGTCTGGATGCGCGTAAGGGCGACTGCCGGGGTGACTGATCCGCCGGCAACATCGCTCAGCAGCTGCTCTAGATCTCGCTTATCCATATATGTTCCCTTCGACGGCGCAAAGTCTAGCACTCAAAGGGTATGTTTCCGAACACTAAGACAAAATTGTTCGGAAACTATAGGACAGACTGATTCAATTGTTAGACGGATCGGCTAGTCGCGTAGGATGATGTCCATGGCGAGCATCAGGTTGCGCTCGTCGATGGCAAACGGGGCTGCCTCGCGTGTCTTGGGCTTGGCACAAAACGCGATGCCAGTGCCCGCGGCCCGGATCATGGGGATGTCGTTTGCCCCGTCGCCAATAGCGACCGTGTGGGCCATGTCGACGCCGCACTCAACTGCCCAGTCCAGCAGCTGGATGAGCTTGGACTCCTTGGTCACAATGTCTGCCGCCAGCTTACCCGTGAGCTTGCCGTCTACGACCTCCAGGCGGTTGGCCAGGCAAAAATCGATGCCCGCGGCGGCTACGATCTTGTCAGCGATCTCGTGGAAGCCGCCGCTTACCACGCCGACCTTCCAGCCCTTGCTGTGTGCCGAGCGCACAAGCTCTAACGCGCCGGGGGTAAATGTCACGCGCTCAAAGGTGCGCTCGAACACGCTCTCGTCCAGGCCGGCGAGCAGCCCCACGCGCTCCTCGAGCGCTTGCTTAAAGTCCAGCTCGCCGCGCATAGCGCGCTCGGTGATCTGTGCAACTTGCTCGCCCACACCGGCCTCCTCGCCCAACAGGTCGATGACCTCCTGGTTGATGAGCGTGGAGTCGATATCCATAACGATGAGGCGTGCAGTCATGGTGGGCCTTTCCGAGTGCTGTTTTATTGGGGCATATTGTCGCACGTGACGAGCGCGGGCGGGCGCCGCGGTGCGTCAATTGTTTCGTCTCCGTCAAGTCTTTGGGCAAGAGCTACTTTTTCGCGGCACATCGACGCGGGTGCGATAAGATAGAACGCCATGTCTGGCTGCGCGGTTTACGCAGGCTGGGCAAATCTGTACGACGCCGCCCGGAACGACACGGGGCGGCACAGATCCATAAAGGAGGATCACTGGTATGAGCCAGACCCGTCCCATCGATGAGCATTCCATGCACACCCGTACCTGCGGCGAGCTTCGCTTCGAGAACGTGGGCGAAGAGGTCACCCTCACCGGTTGGGTGAGCCGTCGCCGCGACCACGGCGGCCTTATCTTCTGCGACCTTCGCGACCGCGAGGGCATCACGCAGCTCACCTTCGACCCCGAGCACTCTGACGGCGACGCATTTAAGATCGCCGAGACCATGCGTCCCGAGTGGCCCATCAAGATCCACGGCGTCGTGCGCTCCCGTGGCGAGGAGACCACCAACGCCAAGCTCGCGACCGGCGAGATCGAGGTCCTGACCGACCACGCCGAGGTGCTCAACACGTCCGTTACCCCGCCGTTCCAGATCGAGGACGGCATCGAGACCAGCGAGGACACCCGTCTGCGCTATCGCTATCTGGACCTCCGCCGTCCCGAGATGATGGCCAACCTCAAGCTGCGCTCCGACTTCACCTTTGCCATTCGCGAGGCGCTGCACAACCGTGAGTTCATGGAGGTCGAGACGCCCTCCCTGTTTAAGTCCACGCCCGAGGGCGCTCGAGACTTCATCGTTCCCAGCCGTATCCAGCCGGGTAACTTCTACGCCCTGCCGCAGTCCCCGCAGCTCCTGAAGCAGCTGCTCATGGTCGGTGGCGTTGAGCGCTACTACCAGGTTGCCAAGTGCTTCCGCGACGAGGATCTGCGCGCCGACCGTCAGCCCGAGTTCACTCAGGTCGATATCGAGATGTCCTTCGTGGACCAGAACGATGTCATGAGCGCGCTCGAAGAGGTTCTTGCCGATGCCTTCGGCCGCATGGGTGTCGAGATGCCCACGCCGCTGCGTCGCATGGACTACTGGGAGGCCATGGACACCTATGGCTCCGACAAGCCCGATACCCGCTATGGCATGCACCTGGTCGACCTAACCGACATCTTTGCCAACTCCAAGTTCAAGGTCTTTGCGACTGCCGCAAACGAGGAAGGCTCTGTCGTCAAGGCCATTAACGCCAAGGGCGCCGGTGCCTGGGCACGTGCCAAGATCGATAAGCTCGCTGGCGTGGCCTCCACGTTTGGCGCCAAGGGCCTGGCCTGGATCGCCTTCCGCGAGGACGGCTCCATCAACAGCCCCATCGTCAAGTTCTTCTCGGACGAGGAGATGGCCGCTCTGCGCGAGCGCATGGACGTCGAGCCCGGCGACCTTGTGATGTTCGCCGCCGGCCCACGCCTGCTCTCTGACGAGATCCTGGGCGGCATGCGTTCCCACATGGCCAATGCGCTCGAGATCAAGCGCGAGGGCCACGACTTCCTGTGGGTCGTCAACTTCCCGCTGTTCCACTGGGATGAGGACCGCAAGGCCTATGCTGCCGAGCACCAGCCGTTCACTCTGCCGACCGAGACCGACATCGCCAAGATCGAGGCCGACCCGTTGGCAGCCGGTTCCTGTACCTACGACTTTGTCATGGACGGCTTTGAGGCCGGCGGCGGTGGTATGCGAATCCACAACGCCGAGATGCAGATGTCCATGCTCAAGCTCCTGGGCTTTACCGAGGAGCGCGCCGAGTCGCAGTTCGGCTTCCTCATGGAGGCGCTCAAGTTTGGTGCGCCCCCGATGGGCGGTTTCGCTCTGGGCCTGGACCGCGTGTGCATGCTGCTCACCGGCTCCGACTCCATCCGCGACGTCATGGCGTTCCCCAAGACGGCCAGCGGCTCCGACCTCATGTCGGGCGCCCCGAGTGCCGTTTCCGGCGCCCAGCTCAAGGACGTCAGCCTGCGTCTGATGTAGGCAAGCGGCTACATATTGCCCGCAACGAGGGAAGGACGTGTGCCTTCCCTCGTTTTTTATGCGCCGAGATTGTGAAGGCATAGGGTAACCGGACGTCGCGGAAAGTGCGTCCCGGAATCTGCGTCCGGAATGGGTCGCGCTTTCCCAAAGGGGTCCTCTGGGAAAGCGCGACCCAGAATTCGGCAAAATAATGGGGCACAGTTTCCGGTTGAGCTGTCTAACGGAAACTGTGCCCCAGAATGAGCGCTCAAAACGGGGCAGGCTTTCCGCAACAACTGTCTGGCGGAAAGCCTGCCTCAGTTTCTTATAGCGAGTCTCTCTGGATCAGCTGCATGTGCATCACGGAGGTGGTGGGCTCGGCACCCTTGATCATGTCGAGCGCAATGTTGGCGGCCATGTGGCCTTCTTCGCGCAGGGGCTGGCGGACGGTCGTGAGCGCGGGGACGCAGCGCGTCGCAATCTCGTGATCGTCGAAGCCGACGACAGAAACGTCCGCCGGAACGGATAGGCCTGCCTCGTTGAGTGCGGTGATGACGCCAGCCGCGATACGGTCCGATCCGCAGAGCACGCCATCGAAAGCAATCTCGCGCGCGAGGATCTGGTGCATGGCCTGATAGCCGTCTCCGTTGTTCCAGCCGGTATAGATAACGTTTGCGTCTGGGAGGTCTTCGCCCAAGACGGCACGGTAGCCGCGCAGGCGTTCGACAACAGCGGGGTTGTCTTGCGGTCCCAACACGGCGACGATATCTTTGCGCCCGCGTTCCTTCATGGCGAGTGCCGCAAAGTGTCCGCCCTCTTCGTCGTCAGAGTAGACCGTCGAGAACACATCGCGATAGGGGTGGCCCTCGAGCTGGCCGCACAACACGGTGGGTACGCCCAGCTCGCGCAGCACCTCGAGCAGCTCGCTGCCCTTGTAGGGGGAGACGTCGATCACGGCGTCGAACGAGCGGCGCTCAAAGTGCTCGCGTGCACGGTTGCGCTCATGCGTAGAAGACGCCTGCAAGATAACGGGCAGATAGGACGACTCCGACAGTTCCTCGGTAATGCCGCTCAAAAACTCGCTATAGGTGGGGTCGCTGAAGAGTTCACTCAGGGGCTCGGTCACGAGCACGGCGATGATTTCCGTGCGCCCGACAGCGAGCGCTCGGCCACGCGCGTTGGGGACAAAATTGACTTCCTTGGCCGCCGCGCGAACGCGCTTTTTGGTTTCCTCGCTAATGCGGGGCGAATCGTTGAGAGCGCGTGATGCCGTGGAGCGCGACACGCCGGCAGCTGCGGCAACCTCGGCAAGCGTAGGTGCGGTGCGAACTGGTTGGGTCATGGCGTCTCCTGGAGAATGCGGTCGATGTTGTCGCTGATACGGGCTGGTGCGGATACAGCTTACTATAGTGCGCCTGAACAGCGTTCATGATATCCGGTGACCGGTGTCGTTTTGCAACCAAGCCGCAATCGAATACGTCTCGTATGGGTGAGATATCAGCGGGCGTGGTGGTTGCCTACGAGCTTAAGAACGATGTCTTGCGCTGAGTTTCGATACTCAGGGTGACATAAGTGTCGCGGTTGTACAACCGGTTGCACCGTTAACCCGACCAAATCGACCGTTCAGCGGACAACCGGTTGCACAGTATTTTGCATCGCCCGTAAGATAAGGACAACCGGTTGCACAAGAATCACTACGATGACGAAGGAGCATCACCATGGACGCCATTAACGATTGGGAAAACCAAGCGCTCACCCACAGGAACCGCCTGGCACCCCATGCGTACTTTATGGGTTACGAGACCGCCGATCTCGCCGCTACGTACAGCCGCGAGCTGTCGCGCGGGTTTGTCCAGCTGTCCGGCTCGTGGCAGTTC
>CABSMB010000073.1 GCA_902478705.1 uncultured Collinsella sp.
TGGGGCCGGAGCCCCGCGGTGTGACACGAGCGTCATTGTACCCTCGTTTGCGAGCGGGAGTCATTTATGATGCGTGGTAGGCGATCGACGTTATCGAAAGTATGGACCGAGCGTGCGGCCTGCGGCGTCAGACAGCGCAAAAGGTCTGCGAATCTTGTATTACGAACATCTGTGCGCGTCGAGTGCGCTAAACTCATCGTCAGTGTGATTTGAAGTTGTAGGAGGCAAGGAGCTTCCATGTCTGATTCTTCTATCGTTATCCGCGGCGCGCGCGAGCATAACTTGCGCGATATCGATGTTTCCATTCCGCGTGAGCAGCTCGTGGTCATAACCGGTCTTTCCGGATCGGGCAAGAGCTCACTGGCGTTCGATACCATCTATGCCGAGGGCCAGCGCCGTTACGTCGAGAGCCTTTCGAGCTATGCGCGTCAGTTTTTGGGCCAGATGGACAAGCCCGATCTGGACTCGATTGACGGCCTGTCGCCGGCTGTGTCGATCGATCAGAAGACGACGTCCAAAAACCCACGCTCGACGGTGGGCACCGTAACCGAGATTTACGACTATCTGCGTCTGCTGTTTGCTCGCGTGGGAACGCCGCACTGTCCTGAGTGCGGTCGTGTCATTGAGCGTCAGACGACCGATCAGGTCGCCGATAAGGTGCTGGCGGCGGGGGAGGGCCGTCGCGCGTTTGTGTTGGCGCCGGTGGTTCGTGGACGCAAGGGCGAATATGCCAAGCTGTTTGAGGACCTGCGTGCGGAGGGCTTTAGCCGTGTGCGCGTCGACGGCGAGGTGCGCTCGCTTGACGACCCTATCGACCTGGACAAGAAGTTCAAACACGACATTGAGGTCGTGGTCGACCGTATCGTGATTCAAGAGAACTCCCTGGGTCGCATTGCCGAGTCCGTTGAGCAGGCGACGGCACTGGCGCACGGTAACGTGAACGTGTACATGCTGCCCGACCGCGACGCTCCCGAGGGAACCGAGGGCGAGCTGCTGGAGTATTCGCTGGCACTGGCGTGCCCGGAGCACGGGCATTCCATCGACGACCTGCAGCCGCGCGATTTCTCATTCAACGCGCCCTATGGTGCATGTCCCGAGTGCGATGGCCTGGGCTTTAAAAAGACAGTCGATGCCGAGGCGCTGATTGAAGACCCCTCAAAGTCGATTGCCGACGGAGTCTTTGGCAGCCTGTTCGGCAATTCCAACTATTATCCGCAGATTTTTGCTGCGGTCTGCAAACACTTTAAGGTGAGTGCCGATACGCCATGGGAGGACCTGCCCCCGCGGGTGCGTCGTGCGTTTTTGGATGGCATGGGCGACACGAAGATTTCGGTCGACTATCAAAAGCTCGATGGGCGTCGCAGCCAGTGGGACACTAAGTTCTCGGGCGTGCGCAACATCCTGTACGAGCGCTACAACGAGACGACGAACGAGAACACCAGAGCTCGCTTGGAGAAATACATTCGCGAAGAGCCATGCTCGAGCTGTCACGGTGCTCGCCTGCGTCCCGAGATGCTTGCCGTCACCGTGGGCGGCAAGTCCATTTACGATGTCTGCTGCCTGTCGTGTCGCGAGTCGCTCGAGTTCTTTGAGGGCCTGGAGCTTACCGAGCGTCAGCAGTTTATCGGCGGGCGCATCGTCAAGGAAATCCTGGAGCGCCTGCGTTTTCTGGTCGATGTCGGACTCGACTATCTGACGCTCGATCGCGCCTCGGCGACGCTTTCCGGCGGTGAGGCCCAGCGCATTCGCCTGGCAACTCAGATCGGCGCCGGACTCATGGGCGTTCTGTACATTCTGGACGAGCCGTCGATCGGTCTCCACCAACGCGATAACGAGCGCCTGATCAAGACGCTCGAGCGCTTGCGCGATATCGGTAATACCGTTATCGTCGTCGAGCACGACGAAGATACAATTCGCGCTGCCGACTACGTGATCGATATGGGTCCCGGTGCGGGCGTTAACGGCGGACACGTGGTCGCTGCAGGAACGCCTGCCGATATCATGGCGTGCCCCGATTCCATGACGGGTGCTTATTTGACCGGCAAGCGGATGATCCGCGTGCCCGATGAGCGCCGCAAGCCCGGCCGCGGCTGTCTTAAGATCACGGGCGCCCGCGCTAACAACCTCAAAAACGTTACCGCCAAGATTGAGTTCGGTACGCTCACAGTCGTTACCGGTGTTTCGGGATCGGGCAAGAGCTCCCTGGTCACCGATACGATTGCGCCCGCGCTTACGAATGCCATCCATCGTTCGACGCGTCCCGTGGGGCCGTACAAGAAGATTGAGGGCATCGAGTGCATCGATAAGGTAATCGATATCGACCAGTCGCCGATCGGTCGCACGCCGCGTTCGAACCCTGCGACCTATATTGGCTTGTGGGATGATCTGCGTGCGCTATTTGCAAGCACGCCGGAGTCGAAGGCGCGCGGCTACTCGCCGGGACGTTTCTCCTTTAACGTAAGCGGCGGTCGCTGCGAGGCGTGCAAGGGCGATGGCCAGATCAAGATCGAGATGCACTTCCTTCCCGATATCTATGTCCCCTGTGAGGTATGTGGCGGCAAGCGTTATAACCGCGAGACACTCGAGGTTACCTACCGCGGCAAGACGATCTCGGACGTGCTCGACATGAGTGTCACCGAAGCACTGGCCTTCTTTGGGAATATCCCGCAGATTAAGCGCAAACTGCAGACCCTATATGACGTGGGTCTGGGCTACGTGAGCTTGGGCCAGCCCGCTACGACGCTTTCGGGCGGCGAGGCGCAGCGCGTGAAGCTCGCCAAGGAACTTCATCGTCGTCAGACAGGTAAGACGTTCTACATTTTGGACGAGCCTACAACCGGCCTTCATTTTGAGGATGTTCGCCAGCTGCTCGACGTTTTGCAGCGCCTGGTCGATGCGGGCAACACGGTTCTGGTGATCGAGCACAACCTTGATGTCATCAAGGTTGCCGACCGCCTGATCGATATGGGCCCCGAAGGCGGCAATGGCGGCGGAACCGTCGTGGTCTCAGGCACGCCGGAGCAAGTCGCGGCATGTTCGCAGAGCTACACGGGCAAGTTCTTGGCGCCGCTGCTCAAGCGTGACCGTGAGCGTCAGGCGCAGCTCGACGCACAGTAAAGAGACGTTGCAGTACCGAAGCGCCACCGATTCCTTCTGATTCGGTGGCGCTTCTGTGTGTCGAGATGGCATATGCGGCGGAATTGGCCCTATACTTAATCCTTGCGTCGCTCTGCGAGGGAAAGGATGTGCCATGGCAAAGGCTGTTAAGACGCCAAAAACCAATGCGATGCGCGAGCTGGAAAGCGCCGGCATCTCCTATGTTCTCCATACGTACGAAGACGATGGCGATGAATCGTCAGGTCTGGGCGTCGCGATTTCCGAGCAGCTTGGCGAGGAGCCCGGTCAGGGATTTAAGACCCTGGTCTGCACGACGCCGTCCAACGACCATGTCGTGTGCTGCATTCCCGTTGCCGACGAGCTCGACCTCAAGGCCGCCGCGCGCGCCGCAGGCGAAAAGTCGCTGACCATGATGCATGTCAAAGATTTGCTTGCCGCGACGGGATATGTCCGCGGCGGTTGCAGCCCGGTCGGTATGAAAAAACGCTTCCGGACGCTGGTCGATGAGACATGCGTCCTTTGGGATACCATTTTTATCTCGGGTGGCAAGCGCGGCTATCAGCTTGAGCTTGCTCCCGATGACTTAGTTGCATTTTGCGGGGCGACGGTTGCCCCGATCACGAGAGAGGACTGAGCGATGCCGCAGGAAGAATCAAAGCGCGGAGCTCACTTTGCAAAAGGGTCGGCTCCTCAGGCGCCCGCGCCCGAGGCTGCTTCGTTCGATAACGAGATTCGAAACGCCTGGTCCGCTGCCGCTGACCCGGGCGAGACGGCCGTGTACTTGCGTGCCGCCAGTGCCGGCACGGCGCTTCCCCGTACGGTTCTTTCTTCGGCTCGTCCCGATGAGACGGCTGTCTTTTTGGCCGCCGCTCAATCGAGCGCCAGCGTGACGCCGGTCGCCTCCGAGGCTCCTCGTGTGCCGCGTCCCGATGAGACGGCGGTGTTTTTGATGGCAGCCCAGGGAAAGAGCACGCCGCAGAGCGCTCCTGTCGCTCGTTCCGCCAAGCCCGCGGCTCACGATGATGACGAGCCGCTTCTTTCGGATGACGAATGGTCGCCGCTTGGTTCGACAGATCCCGTCGAGGGCGTGGCCATCGACGGTGATGACGACTGGGACCCTCTGTCGTTTTCTGCCCGAACCGTCGCTGCCAAAGAAGTTGACACGGTGTTTGGCGACCATGCCATATTCGATGATGATGCCGTATCCGGTAACAACATGCCGAACAGCGATGACGCCGCACCTGCTGATGACGCCGTTTTGGTTGACGATCCCTTTGCGATGACCGGCTCCTTTGCCGTCGTGGACGATTTGCTGCCACAAGATGAGGTTCATGAGGACTCTCAGGACGACGTAGACGATATGGGTTCTTCGGACTACTCCACGGTTGGTCGTTCTGCTGGCCTCATGACCGTGCTGACCATCGTGTCGCGTGTCACCGGGTTTATCCGCACGTGGGCCATGGCGGCCGCCATCGGCATGTCACTGCTCTCGTCCTCCTATCAGGTTGCCAACAACCTGCCCAACATGCTCTATGAGCTCGTGATGGGCGGCATGCTCGTTACGGCGTTTTTGCCGGTGTATATGGGCGTGAGGCGCGAGCAGGGCCGCGAGGCATCGAACGAGTATGTCGGCAACCTGCTCGGTATTCTGCTTCTGGTGTTGGGCGGCATCTCGCTGCTGGGCACCGTGTTTGCTCCCGGCTTTATTTGGACGCAGTCGTTCCTTTCGGGTAATGGCGACAGCATGGATACCGCTGCGTTCATGTTCCGCTTCTTTGCTATCCAAATTCTGTTTTATGGCTTGGGCTCGGTGTTCTCGGGTGTTCTCAACGCACACCGCGACTACTTCTGGTCGACGTTTGCCCCGGTTCTCAACAATGTCATCGTCATCGCCAGCTTTATGGGCTTTGCTCCCGTGTCTGCGCAATTTGGCGAGCGGGTCGGCATTATCTTGATCGCGGCTGGTACGACCCTCGGCGTCTTTGTCCAGATGGCCTGCCAGATTCCCGCGCTTGGCAAGCATGGCGTACATCCTCATATCCATATAGACTTTAAGGACCCCGCACTGCGACAGACGATTGCGCTTGGTATCCCGACGCTGCTCGCCACGGTGTGCATGTTTGTCTCGACTTCCATTACCAATGCCGCCGCGCTGGTGGTGCAGCCCGAGACCGGCCCTTCCGTCATCGCATATGCGCGCCTGTGGTACACGCTGCCCTATGCGCTGATCGCTGCCTCGCTTTCGACGGCACTCTATACCGAACTCTCTCACGATGCACAGGAGAAGGATTACGACAGCGTCCGCACGGGCATTTCGCGCGGTGTCGCCCAGATGCTCTTCTTCCTGATTCCGTTTGCGATGTACCTGATCGTCTTCGCCCGTCCACTCAACATGATCTACTGCGCCGGCAAGTTCGATGAATCCGGCGTGGCGCTGGTGTCGGAGTTCCTTATCTATCTGGCACTTTCCCTGCCGCTCTACGGCGTGGTCGTGCTGATGCAGAAGAGCTTCTCGGCCCTGCTCGATATGAAACCTTATAGCCGCTATTGCCTGTACTCCGCTATCGGTCAGGCCGGTTCGGTGCTGCTGTTTGGCGTGGTGCTGGGCTACGGTATGCCGGCAATTGCGCTTTCGTACGTCGTTGACTACGTGGTCTTGGTCGGATGCTCACTGTGGTGGCTGCGCCGTCGTCTGCATGGCCTTCAGGTCAAGTCTATCCTACATGGCGGTTTCTTCGGCCTACTGTTCGGTGGCTTGGGCGCTGCCGCGGGCGTCGGCGTCATGTGGGCACTTGAGCACTTTGTCGGAATGCTTGGCAGCTCGATCCTTATTACCCTGGGCTACGTTTGTGTCGCAGGCGTCGTCTCGCTCGCCGTGACTTTTGGCCTTGCCTTCGTCTTTAAGATGCCCGAGGTCTCGGCGCTGCTTCGTCGCAAGTAGGTGCGTGTGGCAGGTCACGACAACATTCCAACACTTGCCGAACAGGTTTCGCGCGTTCCCACGCAACCCGGTTGCTACCTTTGGAAAGATGCCAAGGGCGATGTCATCTATGTGGGCAAGGCAAAAAACTTGCGTGCCCGTATGCGTCAATACGTGACGCTGCAGGATGAGCGTCAAAAGATCCCGCTCATGATGCAGCTGGTGGCGAGCTTCGACTATATCGTGGTGGAGACCGAGCACGAGGCATTGGTGCTCGAGCGCAATCTGATTGGCCAGTACCATCCGTACTTTAACGTCGATCTCAAAGACGATAAAAGCTATCCCTTTATCGCCATTACCAAGAGCGACTTGTTTCCGGCTATTAAATACACGCGAGAGCGTCATAAACCGGGAACGCGCTATTTTGGCCCCTATACCGATAGCCGTGCGGCGCGTGAGACCATCGATACGCTACGCAAGGTTATTCCTATTTGCTCGGCATCCTGTGCGGAATGGCGCCGCTGCCGCCGCATCGTCGAATCTCATAAGGGCGAAGAAGACATCGTCAATATGATTTGCGCGCAAAACGGGCGTCCCTGCTTTGACTACCATGTCGGGCGCGGGCCGGGCGCATGCGTCGGCGCGATTTCCCCTGCCGACTATGCCAAGAACGTCAAGCGTGTCGAACGTTTCTTGTCGGGCCATCGCAA
>CABSMB010000074.1 GCA_902478705.1 uncultured Collinsella sp.
ACAGGCAGGTGACGCCGGCAGCGGCGCCAAAAGCCAGCGATGTCAGCGCGATGAGCACCAAAAAGCCCGCGGTGGGAAGCATCTCGGCTACGGTGGTGCCGTCTTTGATGGCGTCGATCAGGTTGGCGGTGATAAATGGAATCAGCATCTCGCAGAGCACCTCGCCAAGCACGAGCAATGGCGTGGCAACAGTGACTTTCATATAGTCGCGGATGCTGCCCATGAGGGTTTTAATCATCCAGTTCCTCCCAGGTTACACGGATTTTCTCGAGCATTTCGGCGAGCTGCTCGCGCTCGTCGTGAGTGAGGGCACTAAAGGCCCGTTCTCTAAAGCGGATGCGGGCCGCCTGGTCGATGCGGGCGTTTTCCCGGCCGGTTTCGGTCAGGCGAATGGTGAGTTGCCGTCGATCCTTGGGGTTACGGCTGCGCTCGATGAGGCCGTTGAGCTCGAGCTTGGACAGGATCTCGGAAAGCGACCCCGGCTTGAGGTCAAAATGCATGCCGAGTTCCTGCTGCGACATCTCGCCGCCGGGCTGCTTGGCCAGCAGGCAGATGATGGGCGCCTTGCCGGACACGCCTCCGCCATGAAAATGCATGTAATGGCCGCAAAAGCCCAGGCCGCTCAGGATGCGCTTGGCGAGTTTGTCTTCGGCGCTGACCGCTTCGGGTATGTCTACCGGTTGCGACGGGTCACCGCCGGGCTCATGCGGAAGGACGAGTGGTTCAACACACATATCTAAGCTTCGCTCCTTTCCTTAGTTAGGTAGATGAATTGTTTTGTGCCTAACCAATTTAGGAGCATGAGAAATCAATGTCAAGGTACCAAACTTATTAAGTTACGGCGTTTTACCAAACGCCGTAACCGCTCGACGCTGCAAGCGTTCCTAAGCGGCAATCTGGCGTTCAATCGTCGGGCATGGCCACAAGGCCTATGCCCTCCTCTTTCACGCCACCTTGCTCGCTTAGGAACGCTTTCGCTGTCCGTCCTCAACCTGTGATTCCGCCACGGTCCGCTTCGGTGCATGTGGTCCCTTGGGGACGGAGGAAAACGGATCATTCTGGGCCGCGGTGACACCCTTCCGAAGTTGCTTTGCCCAAAACTATGCCGGATTACTACGATGAATTCGAAATCTCAGACCTCGGCATTGTTTTTCGGAAAATCACAAGCTGTCTACCTGCGGTTTTGCTGGAGTGCAATTCGTTGTGGTTGGAGACTGGTGGTTTATCGTAGTAATCCGGCATAGTTTTGGAATGGTAGTAAATAGATGACAGCTACTGTGCCGCTACCGCCGCGATTTGCCTCCCATTTCCGAAACCTTTCCGCAACAATTTGCCCTTCGTGCCGCTCGACTCCGCTCGCAACGTCCCCTGCGCTACACTTAGTCGCACTGTGGCGCTGCTGCGCCGCGCCCGAACCAAGGGAGACCCTCATGAAGAACACTCAGCTGCTGCTGATCAACGATATGTGCGGCTACGGCAAGGTCGCACTTTCCGCCATGCTGCCGGTGCTGTCGCACATGGGCTACCGTATCCATAATCTGCCGACGGCGCTCGTTTCCGACACGCTCAACTACCCCAAGTTCTACATCCACGACACCACCGAGTACGTGCGCCAAAGCCTCGCCATCTGGGAGGAGCTCGGCTTTGAGTTCGACGCCATCTCGACCGGCTTTATCGTGACCGAGGAAGAGACGCGCATCATCTCGGACTTTTGCCACCGCCGTGCGCAAAAGGGCACCAAGGTGTTCGTCGACCCCATCATGGGCGACAACGGCAAGCTCTATGCGGGCGTGCCCGAGTCCACGATTGGCCTTATGCGGCATCTGCTGGAGTGCGCAGACTACGCGGTGCCCAACTATACCGAGGCGTGCCTGCTTGCCGATAGGCCTATCGCCGAGCAAATTACGCCCGATGAGGCCCGCGCCCTTGTGGACGCCGTGCGTGAGCTGGGTGCCAAGTCTGTGGTCATTACGAGCGCCGTAGTCAATGGCACGAACGCGGTTATCGGTTACGACCATGTGGCGGGGGAGTACTTTACGATTCCCTTTGAGCTCATTCCGGTCTACTTCCCGGGCACGGGCGACACGTTCTCGGCGGTGCTCGTCGGCCGCGTTATGGCAGGTTGGAGTCTGCAGCGCGCGACGTCCGATGCCATGCGTGTGGTGGCTGAGCTTATCGAGCGCAATGCCGACCAAGAGGACAAGTCGGCTGGCCTTCCCATCGAGGCCTGCCTGGATGTGGTTGACCATGAGTAATGCTGGCGAGGGCGGCATCAAGCCTGCGGGCGAGAACAAGCCGCTCGGCGCGCCGCGTGGCAAGCGTCCACGTATCCGCGTGAGCTGCGTGGACCAGCTGGGTGCGTGCCGCTGCCACCATGGCCACAAGCCGGGCGACGTTTTTGACTTCGACCGAGACCGCGGCAAGATGTGCGCCATGGCCTGCCATGTGGGCTTTCCCTATATCGATATCCTGCGCTATGGCGGAACCGTGCCTGGCAACGAGCCCGGCACGGCAAAGTTCTGCTGCCCCGAAGTCGATACACTGAACGTCTGGCTTGCCGAGATCGTCGACGAGTAGTCGAGCGTGGATTTTCTCCCGTTTAGAGCGTATTTGAGCGCTCAAAGTGGGAGATTGTCCACGCTCAATTTGTATGCGGGAGATTATCCACGCTCATTTCGCGCCGAAGACGTGGCCCGCGACCTCGCTTGCCTACAGCTGCTCGAGCATAGCGGTACAACCGGCGAGCACGTCGCGGTAGGTGGCATCGAAGTTGCCGGTGTACCAGGGGTCGGCCACGTCGCCGGGGCGCTCGGTCCAATCGAGCAGGCGCGAGATCTTGCCGTCGGGGTCGTCGCCAAAGATGCGACGCAGGCCACGGGCGTTCTCGGCATCCATATAGACAATGTGATCCCAGTCGCCATACTCCGCGCGACGTACCTGACGCGCACGGTGGGCAACGACAGGAATTCCGACTTCACGCAGCTTGGCAACGGTGCCACGATGCGGCGGATTGCCGATCTCCTCGGTCGACGTTGCAGCGGAATCGATGACAAACTCGCCCTCGCGTCCAGCGCGGCGCACCAGCTCGGTAAACACCGACTCAGCCATCGTCGAGCGGCAGATGTTGCCGTGGCAGATAAACAGTACGCGTTGCATATGCGGTTTCCTTTCGATCGCCATCATCAAGCTCGAGTATCGCATCTGCGCCTACGCCTGCGCCCGCTTGCGCTCCCAGCGAGCCAACTTAATCGTCACCAGCGTGAGCGCCCAGGCCACAAGCGAGAACGCGGCGCCCACGGCGCCCACGTGCGCAATGCCAACGCTGCTTACCACGGCGCCGCCCACTGCGGTGCCAAACGAGATGCCGACGTTAAACGCCATGGGCTCCACCGAACTTGCGAGTACCATCGACTTGGGATGGCGGCTGCGTGCCACGTCCATAAAGTGCGTGATGCACGATACCGAGAACAGGTACATGAGCAGCGCCAAGCTAAAAACAAAGACCAGCGCGAGCGGCATGGTGCCGCCCACAGCAAACAGCCCGAGTAACGCCGCAGCTTGCAGCACAAACGTCACAAGCAGCGCTTTCATGCCAAAGCGCGCATCGATCCATCCGCCCAGGATGTTCGAGATTAGGCAGAATACGCCGTAGGCCATAAGCGTGGTACTGGCTTCGACCGTGCCCATGCCCAACACCTGCTCTAGATAAGGCGTCACATAGCCGTAGAACACATAGACCGACCCCACGCCAAACAAAAAGATGAGCATGCCGGTGATGATGCTCGGCTCGCGTAGCAGCCCCGCCTGCTCGCGAAAGGTGGCAGGCTCGTCGGTTTGCCCAGCGCGCGGCATAAACATCACGAGCGCTCCGCAAATCAGAACAGCAAAGGAAAGCGTGCCGTACATGGCCACGTGCCAGTCGAGCGTGTCGGCCACAAACTTGCCAATCGAGGTCACAAAGACCATCGCCACGGAAAACGCACCATATACCACCGAGATGGCAAGCGAAGTTTGCTGCGGGGACAGCAACTCGGGGATGTACGTCACGCCCACGGCGAGCAGCGCACCTGAGACAGAGCCCAGGACAATGCGCGAGATAAACAGCACCTGGAAGTTGGGCGCCAACGCCATGACCAGGTTGCCGAGCACAAAGACGATGCTGTAGCACATGAGCAACTGGTAGCGGCGGAATCGCCCCGTGCTGAGCGCAAGCACCGGCGTCGCGATGGCGTAGACGAGCGCAAACACGCTAATAAGTTGGCCCGCAGTGGCAAGCGATATGCCGAGTTCCGTCGCCAAGTCGCTTTCGATGCCGATGACCACGAATTCGGAGCAGCCGAGCGAGAATCCCAACAGTACGAGCAGCGCCAGGCAGAGCTTGGTGCGCGCGGGGGAGAGCGCGGCGGCGGTTGACTTGCTTTTAGGCGTGGTTGCGGCGGTCAAGGTTGTCACTCCAATGTCGCATGAATAAGCGGGATTCAATCCCTGCAACTCTAACAGAATGTGACAAAGAGATCGTCCCTTTGTCGCAGGCTGCGCTTGCCTGTATAGTCGCAATACAGGCGAAGATGGTCTCAGGTACATCGCGGGCGACAGGAGATCCCATGGGTATGCACACGACAAAGGTCGCAGTGGGCGAGGGCAAGTTTGCGCTCGAGGCCCAGCTGACGGTGACACCGCGAGGCGTGGTGGTGTACGCCTGCTCGCCGGAGTACGCGCATCTGGGTGCCACGGCGCAGGCCATTCCGCGCCCTGAGCCTGGCCGTACGGCGACGGTGAGCATCCTGGCCGTTCCGTGCCATCGAGACGAGATTCCGGCGCACGATATCGCGGCGGCGCTGGCCACGCGCTTTGGCGTGCCGGTAGTTGCAAGCACGGGTTTTCATGTTGAGCAGGCGAGCAAGGACGACCTGCAGCGCGTGCTCAACACCACCAAGGAGCTCATCGTCGCGCTCGAGGAGGCCGCGGCCCGTATCCTGCGCGCCGGCTGGGATGAGGGTGGCGCCGGCGCCGAGGTCGTGGCGGTCGATGCCGCGACCGGCGAGGCGCTTGGCCCCGTCGACCGCATCGAGGCCCATACCGGCGAGGGCATCCTGCATCAGGCATTTCTGACGCTTTTGGTCGAGGGCCGGGGCGAAGACGCGCGCCTGCTGCTCTGTCGCCGCAGTCCACTCAAGCGCCTGTGGGGCGGGGTGCTGGCCGATAGCTGCGCCGGCCATCCGCTTCCCGGGGAAGACGTCGCGGTGGCCACGGCGCGCCGCATCAACGAAGAGCTTGGCATTACGCGCGATCCCGCCGAGCTCAAGCACCTCGGACACGTGGTGTACCGCGAGGACCACGGCGACGGTCGCTGCGAGTGCGAATGGTGCGAGGTGTTCGCAGCCCATGTTGAGCCGGGCGAGCTACATATCAACCAAGAGGAGATCTCGGAGGTGCGCTGCGTGGCCCCGTCCGAGCTCGACGGCTACCTGCAGGGGCATCCCGAACAGCTGGCCCCCTGGCTCCGCGAGGCCCTCAACGACCCATCCATCCGTACGGCCCTCGCTATGTGAAAAAAGACAGCCCCTTTGTCACATCCAAACCGTCACAACATTCGGCGAAAATCTCGAAATCGAGGAAAAGTGTCGAATGTTGTGACGGTTTTTTGTCCAAGGAATCGCTTCTCATCCAAAAAATCTCGCTTGACTGTATTGCCACAACACAGCGCAACGTAAGGGGTGTCCGATAACGGGCGCCCCTTTTTAAGCGGCAACGTGGCTGTGAATCCGGAGCGCCCCCAACAAGAAAGGTGGGGAGATGGAAGCGGAAAAGAAGGCGTTTAAGATCACCAAGCGCGAAATTGGCTTTGTGCTGGGTATCGTTGTCTTTTTGCTGGTGAAGTTTCTTCCTTTGGCGGAGCTGAGCTCGACGGTCGAGCTCACGGTCGGCGGTCAGACCTGTCTGGCACTGACGCTCGCCACGGTGGTGTTCTGGGCATGCGGCGTGGCGCAGCCGGGCTTTGTGGGCCTGCTCTACTGCGCGCTGCTCGTTCTGTTCAAGGTGTGCGTGGACGACACGGGCGCCGCGAGCATCTCGGCGACGGTCGCCTCCACGTTTAGCTCGTGGACCAAGGCCACCATGTGGCTCGTCATCGGCGCCTACCTCATCGCCAGCGCGGTCAAGGAATCGGGCCTGGGCGAGCGTATCGCCTACGCGTTCATGCTCAAGTTCGTGCGCGACGCCAAGTCGCTCATCATCTCGATCTTCGCGCTCACCTTTGTGCTGTCGCTGCTGATCCCGCATCCGTTCCCCCGCGCCTTCCTCATCCTCGCCGTCGTCTCGGTCATTGCCGAGTCTGCCGGCTACGGTGACGACGACAAGGGCAAGCTCGGCTTCCTCGTGTTTGCCGCTGCCGCCCCGGGCTCCATGTTCTTCCTGACGGGCGACTCCACGCTCAACCCGCTCGTTGCGCAGTACAGCGCCGAGGCTGGCGGCGCGAGCCCGTCCTTCGTCGACTGGTTCCTGTACATGAGCGTGCCCATGCTGGTCGCGCTGCTGTGCACCCTGTTCCTGGGCCTCTTCCTCTTTAAGCCCAGCAAGGAGCTCGTCTACGACCGCGAGCAGATCGTGGCCAAGCAGGCCGCGCTCGGCAAGCTCTCCGTCAAGGAAATCCGCACCATCGTGTGGCTCGTCATCGCCATCGCGCTGTGGCTCACCGTCTCGGGCGACTACATCGGCTGGGTCACTCTGGCCA
>CABSMB010000075.1 GCA_902478705.1 uncultured Collinsella sp.
CTTATCGATGCCGGTGTGGACGGCCTGGTCGTCAACACCTGCGGTGGTAATGACGAGGCCATTGCCGCTGCCGCGGGGCGCCTACCCGTTGCACTGCTCGACCGCGACGTTGCCGACGGTGGCATCGATCTGGTGACCTCCAACAACCACGAGCTGGTTGCCGGTCTGGTAGACGCCTTGGCTGCTGCGGGCAGCGAGCGCCTGTGCCTGCTCACCGAGGCAAGCGATGACAGTTCCGTGCGTCGCGAGCGCGCCGAGGCGTTTGCCGACGAGCTCTCGCGCCGCGGCCTTGCGGGCGAGGTCGTCACTCTGGCCGACGGTGGCGCCACGGGCGTCGGTCGCTTGGACGAGACCATCCGTGGCTATGCAGGCAAAAAGCTCGGCCTTATCGCTGTCAACGGCCTGGTCTTCCTGCGTCTGACCGAGGCGCTGGCGCAGCTTGGTCCCTCGCTGCCGGCGGGGTTCAAGATCGCGACGTTTGACGACTACCCCTGGAACCATGTGCTCTTTGGCGGCGTGACCACGGCCGCGCAGGACACCCTCACCATTGCCGAGCGTGTGTTCGAGCGCCTGTCCGAGCGCATCAATGTTGCCACCACCACGGTGGGCGAGGCCGCAAAGCTCGCCCCCAAGCGTATCGAGATCCCCGGCCATATCGAGCATCGCGCATCGACCTCGCGCTAGCCGCTCATTCGCAACTGCCTGTTCGCGCACGTTTTTTGAGCGCTTGATACGCTTTAACCCTGCGGAAACATTTTTCTGCGATAGTATCTGCGATATAGACCAGTCGAAACCCGCCCGAAAGAAAGGGGAGCGACATGAACCAGCAGAACATCGATTACGTACTCCGTTCCGTAGAACAGCGTGACATCCGCTTTGTGCGTCTGTGGTTTGTCGACATTCTCGGCCGCCTCAAGAACTTTGCCATTAGCCCCGAGGACCTCGAGGTCGCTTTTGAGGAGGGTATTGGCTTTGACGGCTCTGCCATCGAGGGCTTTGCCACGCCCGAGGAAGCCGACATGCTGGCGTTCCCCGATGCTTCTACCTTCCAGATTCTGCCGTGGCGCCCGAGCCATAACGGCGTCGCCCGCGTGTTCTGCGACGTGTGCACTCCCGATTGCAAGCCTTTTGCCGGCGACCCGCGCGATGCCCTGCGCCGCATGTTCCGCAAGGCCGAGAAGGCCGGCTATCTGCTCAACGTGGGCGCCGAGCTGGAGTATTACTACTTCCCCGACGAGCACACCCCCGAGCCGCTCGACAACGTGGGCTACTTCGATCTTTCGGTGAGCGACGCCGCTCGCGACCTGCGCCGCAACACGGTCCTCACGCTCGAGAAGATGTCCGTGCCCGTGGAGTACACCTTCCACGCCGCCGGTCGCTCGCAGCATGGCATGAGCCTGCGCCACGCCGAGGCCCTGAGCATGTCCGACGCCATCACCACGGCCAAGCTCATCATTAAGCAGCAGGCCTACGAGAGCGGTTGCCACGCCTCCTTTATGCCCAAGCCGTTGGCGGGCGAGGACGGCAGCGCTATGTTTTTGCATCAGTCGCTGTTCGACCACGACGGCAGCAACGTCTTTTGGGGCGAGGACGACGAGAAGTACCATCTCTCCGATACCGCCAAGCACTATATGGCCGGCATCTTGGCGCACGCGCGCGAGATCAGCGCCATCACCAACCCCACGGTCAACTCGTACAAGCGCATCACCACGGGCGGCGACTCCGTGCCGCAGTACGCCACGTGGGGCCTGCGCAACCGCGCGAGCATGATCCGCATCCCGGTCTACAAGCCCGGCAAGCAGCTGTCCACGCGCATCGAGCTGCGCAGCCCCGACCCCATGGCCAATCCGTACCTGGTTAACGCCGTCACGCTGGCGGCTGGTCTCGATGGCATCGAGCGCAAGCTGGAGCTCCCGCCCGAGGCCACGGCCGAGACACTCAAACTCACCGACCGTCAGATGCTCGAGGCCGGCTACACGCCGCTGCCGCGCTCGCTCAAAGAGGCGCTCGACGTCTTTGAGGACTCGCAGTTTATGAAGGATGCCCTCGGCGAGCACATCCACAGCTTCTTCCTCAAAAAGAAGCGCAACGAGTGGCATAAGTTTGAGTCCACGATCACCGAGTGGGAGATCAAGCATTATCTGGCGAACTCCTAATCGCGCTGGCTTGTTCCAGTACGATTGAGCTCATTTCCTTGGAGGCCGATATGTCCGAAAAGAGTGCCCTGTTCATGGCGCGCACGACGCGCTTCCACGAGTTTGCCCGCAGCTTGACGACCACCCTGGGTGTCGAGGTGAGCCTGGCTACCCCCGATTCGCCGACTGCAGCGCACGACTTTGACCTGCTGATTCTCGACTCCGACGGCATCCGCAGCGACCGCATCGATCAGATTGCCAAGTGGCTTGACGATCGTGGCGGGGTCCCCATGTTGGTGATCGTCGACGACGAGGCGCTCGGTACCTTGCGCCTGCCCAATCACGCGCATGCCGACTTTGTATGCCCCACGGCGACGCCCAACGAGCTCAAGGCTCGCGCGCAGCGCCTGATGGGCGAGGAGGAGACCGTCACCGCCGACGATGTGCTCAACATCGATAACCTCGAGATCAACCTGGCCACCTACCAGGTGACGCTCGATAACGAGCCCATCGACCTGACGCTGATGGAGTACTCGCTGCTGAGCTTTTTGGCGACGCATCCCAACCGCGCCTACAGCCGCGAGGTACTGCTGCACCGCGTGTGGGGCTTTGAGTACTGCGGCGGCACGCGCACCGTCGACGTGCACATTCGACGCATCCGCTCCAAGGTGGGCCCGCAGATCGCGGCACACATCACTACCGTTCGCGGCGTGGGCTATCTGTTTAAGGACTAGATTTCCACCACAAAGGGGACAGGCACCTTTGTGGTGGTATTGACGCAGGTGCGGGTTCCTTTCGAGTTTGCAGTAGAACTTAAGCCTTCCTAAAAGATTGCGTTCTCATACACGTGCACCCGCATATTGGGGTACAACTCAACGTGAACAATGATGGCCCGCCACGTGTTTGGCGGGCCTTTGGTTATTTGACGAAAGGATTGCAGCCATGAGCGAGAACGATTCCCGGCGTCCCCAGGATGCGGGCCACGCCGGCGAGACTCAGCAGCAACCGCGCGTGCAGGTGGAGTCGACGCCTGCCGACGGCAACATTCCCTACGTGCAGGCCTACGACACGCAGACCGGCAAGCCGCTGGGCGGCCAGCAGGTTGTAAACAAGCACACAGTGGTCAAGACCAAAACCAAAAAGCTGCCGATCTTTATTACGGCACTCGCCGGCTGTGCGTGCGGCGCCCTGCTGGTCATTGCGCTCATTATGAGCGGCACGCTCGATATCGGCGGCGGCAGGAACGCCGTGACGGCGGGCGCATCTGGCTCGTCGACGCAAAAGATCACGATCGACTCCGAGGACACCACGTTGGCCGAGGCCGTCTCTGCCAAGGCCTTGCCCTCCGTTGTTTCCATCACCGCCACTTCGAGCGGTAGCCAGAATGGCTCGCTTTCGCAGTCTGCCGATGAGTCGGACAGTTCGGGCAGTGTTGGTTCGGGCGTGGTGCTCGATACCGAGGGCCACATCCTCACCAACAACCACGTGGTCGATGGCTACGACCAGTACGTGGTGACCATGGACGACGGCACCACCTATGAGGCCGAGTTCGTGGGCAACGATGCCTCGAGCGACCTGGCCGTTATCAAGCTCAAGGATGCTGACGCCTCCAAGCTCACCCCGATCGAGATCGGTGACTCCTCCAAGCTCAACGTGGGCGAGTGGGTTATGGCCATCGGCTCGCCGTTCGGTAACGAGCAGTCTGTCTCCACGGGTATCGTGTCGGCGCTCTATCGCTCCACGGCCATGAGCTCTACCAGCGGCAACACCATCTACGCCAACATGATCCAGACCGATGCCGCCATCAACCCGGGCAACTCCGGCGGCGCGCTCGTCAACGACAACGGCGAGCTCGTGGGTATCAACTCGCTCATCGAGAGCTATTCGGGCTCCAGCTCGGGCGTGGGCTTTGCTATTCCCGTTAACTACGCCAAGGACATTGCCGACCAGATCATCGACGGCAAGACGCCGGTTCATCCGTACCTGGGCGCCACGCTCTCGAGCGTCAATGCGCTTAACGCCCGCACCAACAAGCTGAGTACCGATAACGGCGCGTATGTGGCGAGCGTCGTTGAGAACGGTCCTGCCGCCAAGGCTGGCATCCAAGAGGGCGATGTCATTACCAAGCTGGGCGACGATGAGATTACGAGCGCCGATGGCCTGATCATCGCGCTGCGCAGCCACGAGGTGGGCGAGAAGGTCGAGATCACGCTCGTGCGCGGCAAGGAAGAGAAAAAGGTTACCGTCGAGCTGGGCTCCGACGAGGAGCTGCAGAACCAGCAGCAGGACGACAGCGCGACCGATACCGGCAACGGTGGCATTACTGACGAACAGCTGCGTCAGTACCTGGAGGAGCTGCTGGGCCAGCAGGGCCAGGGTCAAGGCTACGGTCAGGGTTTCTAACGGGCCGTATTGCACATGTCGAAGCCAGAGGGGCTGTCCCATCAACGTGGGACAGCCCCTCTTTTCTCATTGATCCGTTGGGGACGGAGGAAAACGGATCATTTAAAGCTGATAAGAGCATGGTTTGATCGCGCGATCCACCCCGGTCCGTCGGCTGCCGATTCGGTGCGGTTCGAAAGGGGTATTCGGCCCCATGGTGACCGGTGGTACTCTAGTATCCGTTTGAAATCGAGCGAAGGAGTGCCGCTATGGAGCAATCGAGCCTGTTTGGTGACGGTGTGGACATCGATACCGAAACGCCCGCGAGCACGGATACCGCTGCATCGGCCGATGCCCGCGCCCAAGCGGCAGCGCGTGCGGCCGAGCTGCGCCACGAGCTCGATTACCACGCCTATCGCTACTACATGCTCGATGCGCCCGAGATCACGGATGCCGCGTTTGACAAAATGCTCGTTGAGCTGCAGGAAATCGAAGCGACCTACCCCGACCTGGTGACGCCCGACAGCTATACCCAGCGCGTTGGCGGCTACGTGAGCGATCAGTTTACGCCGGTCACGCACATGGCGCGCATGTATTCCATGGACGATGCCATGGATTTGGACGAGCTCGACGCATGGCTCCAGCGCACCGAGGATGCGCTCGGTGCCGGCAGCGTCACCTATACCTGCGAGCTAAAGATTGACGGTCTGGGCGTGGCGCTAACCTACCAAAACGGCACCTTTGTGCGCGCGGCCACGCGCGGCGACGGCACCACGGGCGAGGACGTGTCGCTCAACGTCCGCACCATCAAGGATGTGCCCATGCACCTGTCCGAGCCGGCGCTCGCTCATATGGGTGCCGACCGCGAGCGTACCATTGAGGTGCGCGGCGAGGTCTATATGCCCAAAGGCAGCTTTGTACGTCTGAATGAAGAGGCCGATGCCGAGGGCCGCGATCCCTTCGCCAACCCGCGCAACGCCGCTGCAGGATCCCTGCGCCAAAAAGACCCCAAGGTCACGGCGCGCCGCGACCTGGCCACCTTTATCTACGCCATCGCCGATACCGACCCGCTGCACGTCCACAGCCAGCGCGAGTTTCTCGATTGGCTGCGCAGCGCCGGCTTTAGCGTCAACCCCAACGTGGCACGCTGCGCCACGCCGGCCGAAGTCCACGAGTTCTGTGCTCAGGCGCTTGAGCACCGCGCTGACCTGGACTACGACATCGACGGCGTGGTCGTAAAGGTGGACAGTTTTCAGCAGCAGCTCGACCTGGGCTTTACCGCCCGCGCACCGCGCTGGGCCATTGCCTTTAAGTTTCCGCCCGAGGAAAAGCAGACCGTCCTGCGCGAAATTCGCATCCAGGTGGGCCGCACCGGTGTGCTCACACCGGTCGCCGAGTTCGACCCAGTGACGGTCGCTGGCTCCACCATCGCGCGTGCCACGCTGCACAACATCGACGAGATCCGCCGCAAAAACGTGCGCGAGGGCGACACCATCATCGTGCATAAGGCAGGCGATGTAATCCCCGAGGTCGTGGGCCCGGTGCTCGATAAGCGTCCGGCCGATTCGGTTGACTGGCAGATGCCCGAGGTCTGCCCCGTGTGCGGCAGCCCCGTGGTCCACGAGGATGGCGAGGTTGCCTACCGCTGTGTGTCCATCGACTGCCCCGCACAGCTCAAGGAGCGCTTGCTCCACTGGGTGAGCCGCGGCTGCATGGACGTCGACGGCCTGGGCGACGAGATCGTCGACAAGATGATCGCCGCCGGTCTGATCCACGATGTCGCGGACTTCTACCAGCTCACGGTTGATGACATCGCCGGCCTGGACACGGGACGCACCTATGCCAGCTCCAACAGCAAAAAGGGCGTCAAGAAGGGTGACCCCATTCCGGTAGGCCTCAAGACGGCCGAGAAAATCATCGCTGAGCTCAACAAGTCCAAGAGCCAGCCGCTCGGTCGCGTGCTGTTTGCCCTGGGCATCCGCCACGTGGGCAAAAGCGTGGGCGAGGTCATCGCCGAGCGATTCCTGTCGATTGACAAGCTTATCTTGGCGAGCGAAGAGGACATCGCCGAGTGCGAGGGCATCGGTCCTAAGATTGCGGCGAGCGTCAAGCAGTTCCTGGCCGTGACCGAGAACCTTGCCGTGCTGGAGCGCCTGCGCCAGGCGGGCCTGTCGCTCGAGGTCGATTTGAGCGCCGCGCACGCGCAAGCCGCAG
>CABSMB010000076.1 GCA_902478705.1 uncultured Collinsella sp.
GGGATGGCCGCCAGCCGTTAACTCATGCAAGTTAACGTATTTTACTCGTCAAGTGTTTCGATACGGGGCTTGATGATGCCATATCCACCATTCTTACGGTGATACACCACATTGATGAGGCCAGTCGTCGCATTCTCGAACACGTAGAAGTCGTGGCCCAGCAGATCGGTCTGCACCAGCGCCTGCTCCTCAGTCATCGGGGTGACGTCGATGACCTTCTCGCGGACGAGCAGGTCGTCCTCCTCCTCGGGCAGCAGCAGGTCGGCCAGATCCTCTACGCGCTCGACCGGCGCGACATCCGCGGCGCTGGCACCGCCCTGGCGGTTGTCCACGACCTTGGTCTTGAACTTGCGCAGCTGGCGGGTAACCTTATCGGCGGAAAGGTCGATGGCGGCGTACATATCGGCACCGTGCTCGGCGACACGAATCACGGAACCGCGGGCGCGAACCGTGACCTCGACGATTGCCGGGTTGGGGTTCGAGGGGTTCTTCTCATAGCGAAGTACAACGTCGACCGTCATGGGCTCGATATCGAAAACCTTGAGCGCCTCGCCGATCTTCTCATCCACATGCGCACGCAGAGCATCGGTTACCGTCGTCTTGCGTCCAGAAACCTTGATATCCATACGTGGCTCCAATCTGCCTCGGGGACTTACTGTACTGGCTATGTACCCATTGCCGTGCATTTAATCACGCGGATTCTCAAAGACCCGAATAACGATTGCTTTGTACCGCATACCGAAGTCTCGCACTTTTCTGTGGCAAAGTGCGCTATAGGAGGGCGTCATCGGCATTTGTTTTGGCCCTAGAAATTGGCTTTGACCTGCTGGTTTTATAGAAACAAAAAAGCCGGGCTTCCCTGTTGGGGAGGCCCGGCCTTACGTGTTGAAACCGTGAAGAGGCGTCCATCCTAGCGTATAGGAGACACCACCCCTAGCAATAACTAGCTGTTGAGCTTGTTAATGTCGTCGTCGGTGATGGTGCCTTCCTGGCTGGACGACTTGTCCTCGGATGACGAGCCCTCGCTGCTGGAATCGGAGGAGGTTTTGTCGGAGGACGCGGTCTCGCTGGACCCAGAGTCGGCCGACTGTACGCTGGCGCCCGAAACCATCTTGGCGGTGAGGTCATAGGGCATCGTGCCATACCAGACGGAGTGGACCGCCTCGAGCGTACCGTCGGCAGTAATACCGTCGAGGGCATCACTCACGGCACGGCATAGCTCGTCGTTGGACGCGAGGCCTGCGACGCCGAGCGTCGAGGGCGTCTCGAGAGCGCCGACGTAGGAGATCTGGCTTATAAGGCGCGCGAGGTAGCCGCCGGCCGTGGAGTCACAGATCACGTAGTCGACCTCGCCGGACTCGAGCGCCTCAAAGCACTCGTTGATGTTGGAGAAGGTCTTTTGGTTGGCCGTAATGCTCTGCTTAGCGAGCGCTTCCTGCGAGGCAGAGGAAGTCTGAACGCCCAGGGTAGCGGTGTTAAGCGTTTCGATGGAAACACTCAGCGACTCGCCGTCGCTCGTCTTTCCAAACACTGCCGCAGCGTCGTACAGGCAAGTACCAAGCGTGCTGATGTCACCATCCGTGGAATTGATGTCGCCAATGAAGATGTCGGCCTTTTTGTCGCCAAGCGCAGAATCGGCAGAAGACGCATCGACGAAGGCGACCTTGAGGCCCATGCGGCTTGCAAGGGCGCGAGCGGCATCGACCGCGTAGCCCGTGAGGTTACCATCGGCGCCCTGCATGGCCTGCGGGGCATCGGAAGTGTCGAGGGCAACCGTCAGGGTACCGGGAGTGACCAGGGCATCGTCCGACACCGCCGGCGTGACGGTCTCGCGCTCGATCTGGTCAATCGTGGGTGTCGTGAACGTGGACAGTGGATTGAACGCGCATCCGCTCAAGCCCAATACGGCAATGACCGCCGCGGTCCCAGCACCTAACCGAGCCGCGTGCATCAAGCTGCCCCTCACCATGTCCACTACCCTGCCTTCTGTGTCGTATACAATCCGTGCGTTGCGCGGAATATCGGGTTGTTCCCACCAGCTGACCTGGTATTTGACCCCACACTTGCGCACCGGGGTGTTTGCTCGGGAGGCCGTGGCCACCTTCACGACTGGCCCGCTCGCCCGCGAGGCGGTATTGCCCCAAGAAAGTAGAACGGACGGTGCGGCTTACATCTAGGACGCGCCATGATCGCGCCGCGCGCACGCGGTCGCTTACGTGGATCCCTTTGACCGCGTCTGTCTTGGACTAGGATGGACATTTCGTCCGTCCGCAACCACAGCCTGGCAGGAACGTAGCGCATTATAGCTAAGTTCAAGCTAAAGTTTAAGGTTAGGGGCGCCATTCGCACCGTGAGCACAGATTTTGCAGGTCGGAGCGGACCATTCGTGCCCCCTTGAAGCCCGTCGCTCCCCTGCGGGGAGCTCCGAGGCACCCGTCCCCGGGTGCCGTGTGCAAAAAACATCAAATATGAGTACTGTTACCAATTTAGTGGCAGCGGTATTTCGCCCTGCAAGCCATTTTCAATCCCTTTACAGCCTGTTTGGAGCCCTGATACTCCACATTTGTCTATTATCTTTTCAACGTATGCCAATCTCGGGCCCAAAAATCTTTGATTTTGCTGCTACTAATCTAGTGCCAGTACTCATATTTGACGTTTTTTGCACACGGCATATAAACAGACCCCCCTATAAAGCCATGCACCTATGCTGGTTTAAGCCCAAAACACGCTCGAAGTGTATTCAGCAGCGCGTCTTGCTTCTTCCGACGAGCCTCCACGCGGTTTTGGTACCGCTTGCCCATGCGTTGGTATATACGCCATGCGAGTGCTTCCATCGCTTCCATGTCGCAGAGCATTTCGTTGTTGACCGTCGCGACCTCAATTCCCATAGTAATCAAGCCCGTGTTGCGTTTTTCATCATGGATACGTCCCCTCCGGGAGGAATGGCCCAGCTCACCGTTGTATTCAAGGTCAAACCGGGCTGCTTCCTGGTACGCATCGCAAATCGCATGGGGCATCCCCGAGATTGCCTGCGCACGGTCATTGAACTCGATTTTGTAGTCGGTCTTAAAGGGGCCGCAGGAAAATCCCCCATAGGAAAACGGAAGCGAAAACATGGCAAGCATGATGCACTCCATGGGTGAGCGCAGGTTTTCTGACAGGTAGGGGCACAGGTGCAGCAGCCGTTTGGCATCGCTTCCCTTGCATACCGCGAGATAGTCCATCAGCTGCTCGGGCGTCAGCACCGACTCGACCTCAAAGTAGCCCACGTCTGGCGGCTGGTCCTTATCCTTTGCAAGTTTGTTCGCGACGGGCGATGTGTAGGGCGGCAGAAACTTGCCGCGATCGCTCAGTGAAATCTTGGAGCATAGTTCCTGGGCCAGGGCAAATGCCTGAATGCAGCCAACCTCGCGTGCAACGGCAGCGCAAAGGGCCTCGGGAGACAAGCTGTACACCCCCGGCTCCACCTCCAGAATCGAGCCGGACGGCAACCCCGCGGAACAGACGGACCAGCTTACGTCAGGCATGCGGCGGCGCTGTGCCGCAGACCCCACCAGCAAGCACAGGTCTTCTTGCACCTCGCCGCTTTTTGCTCCAATTCGCACTAGGTCGGGAAGATAGATATCCTCGGCCGAGGGCGATGACGCACACAGCACGCGGCGCTCATCCTCGGGCTCAAGGTCCTTCCAGCCGATGTAGCCCATCTGCCGGCGCTCGGCACGCATCATGCGCAGCGCCGAGGCGCCCGTCAGGATCACGGAAGCCGCTAGCTGCTCTTTTGTCGGCTTGCTGCGCCGATTGTTTGTTATCGCCACATGAATCACCCCTACCAAACGCGTGCGATAGCGAGGCCATCAACGGCCGCGGCACCGGCGCGCTTGAGTTCCGCCGAAGCCGCAGCCATCGTCGCGCCTGTGGTAATGACGTCGTCAATGAGTAGCAGTCGGCGGCCCCGAACATCCTCAACGGTCTCGTACATGCCCCGGGCACGTTCTTGGCGCTCCTCGCGACCGAGCTCACGCTGGTCGCCATGGCCGTACTTAACGAGGGCATCGAGCAGTGGGACACCTGACAGCTCGCAAAATGGGCGCGCAATTGCCTCCATATGGTCGAAGCCGCGCCGCCGAAACGCCGCCGCCGTCGCGGGCACAAACACCACCGCATCGGCGCCGGACAACACACCGCCGTAGCGATCGGGCGCCGCGACCTGGGCATGTAAGGCGGTGTCATATAGCAGCTCTGCCAGATACGGCGCCAGGCGTCGCTCGCCCGCGTCTTTGTACGCTTTAATGATCCGCGGCAGCGGATGCGTGTAAACGGCACATGCCAGGCACCGGTCGAGTGCTTCGGCCATCGCCGAGGACGTACCCTCGACCGAGCACTCGGTGCACAGCAAGTCTCCAAACGGAGCGCCGCATCGAGTGCAGCTATGCCGCGGGTCGATGAGCGCAAGCGCCGCCAAGCAATCTTGGCAAATTAGCGCGCCGGTGCGCTCGCAGCCGGCGCATCGCGTGGGCGACAACGCCTCGAGCGCCTCGTGGGCCGCCCGCTCGGCAAACGGTAGCAATTCATCCGCAAACGGTAGGTCGCCAACACCTTGCAGGCGACCTAGCACATTCAAATGTCTCTTCAAGACACAACCCTCCCTACGTTCGGTCGCAGGGAGGGTTGTTGATTCAGCGCTATGATACCCCGACGCGTTTGGGGTTAGGCAGGTTAAATCCGTTTGCGGGCGCTATTCGCCGGTGGGCGGTTGCGGTGCGGACGAGTTTTGGGTCGAGCTCTCGCCACCATCTTGGCGTGGTTTGCGGGAACGACGACGGCGACGGCGCTTCTGGCCCTGGTCGGCCGAACCTTCGCCACCATGATCTTCGCGCGACTCGCGTTCGTCGCGAGCAGCGCCGCGCGTGGCCTTGGCAGCCGCCCCTCCGCCATCACCGGGGCGACGGCGCGTGACCTTGACCTCACCATCCGAGACCTGATCGGCCACGGAGGGCACCGAGGGCTTTTGCTGCGTGCCCGAGGAATGGCGACGGCGCGGACGCGGGGCGCGTTCCTCCTCGCCACGAGGCTTGCCGCCCTTGTCGGCAGGCGTATCGGAACCCGAACCACCCTTGGGGGCGGCACCGGCCTCGCGAGCTGCTGCGGCGCGGAAGGCATCCTCGCGCTCCTCGCTCGACAGATGACGGCGACGACGACGCGTAGGGTTCATACCACCGTCGCGATTCTGCTGCTGGGGCTGCTGAGCCTCGCGCTCGCGGGAGGCATTCTTGCCTGTAGCCGCGGTCTCGCCACCATCGCCCGAGCCTGCACGCTTGCGACGGCGACGGCCACTGGCGGCCTCCTCGGCCTCGGGCGCCTCGGCCTTGCCGCGACCCTTACCGCGGCCACGACCCTCGCCCTGGCTCTGAGCAGCGCGAGCATCGGCGTCCGCATCGCGACGACGGCGCTTGGGCATCGACGTGCCGGCCAGGCGATCGGCGCTCGACAGGCCATCGCCCACGTCGACGCCGTTCTCGCGGTCGAGCTCCATAAGCGCCAGGCGCATCTCGGGCGACTCGATGCGTTCGAGTACGTCGCGCGTCACGCAGTCGGGGCGGCAGTTACAGCCCTGCTCGGCGGCCTTCTTTTTGCAGCCCTCGGAGCAGGTCATATCGGCCAGGTTGACCTTGAAGACCTTGCCGTTTTCCAGGCGCAACACCAGCTGCTCGCGCGGCGTGTCGTATTCCTGGATACGCGCCTTACCGAGCGGCGTATCGATGAGCGTTTTCTTTTTAGGTGCGCGGCTCTTAAAGTCCTTGTACGCTTCGAACTCGTAGCGCAGGCAGCACATCAAGCGGCCGCAGACGCCGCTAATCTTGGACGAGTTGAGCGGCAGGTCCTGCTCTTTTGCCATGCGGATCGAAACCGGCTCAAACTGTCCACCAAAGCGCGTGCAGCAGAGCTCCTGGCCGCACTGGGCATAGCCGCCCACCAGGCGGGTCTCGTCGCGCACGCCAATCTGGCGCATGTCGACACGAATGTGCAGCGTCGAGGACAGGTCCTTGACGAGCTGACGAAAATCGACGCGCTCCTCGGCCGCAAAGTAGAACACGGCCTTCTCGCCGCCAAACAGGTACTCGACGCCAACCGGCTTCATCTCGAGGTCGAGCTCCTTGACCAGGCGACGGAAGTCGACCATGGCCTCGTCGCCCTGGATGGCCAGGTCGTCAGCAAGCTGAAGGTCGATGTCGCTTGCAACGCGCAACACGGGCTTGAGCGGCTGGCCGATCTCGTCTTGCGGCACCTCGAAGGGATCGGCCGTGACCAGGCCGATCTCGGTTCCGCGCTCGGTGGAGCAAATTGCGTAATCGGCCTCGAGGATATCCAGATCCTGTGGGTCGAACCACAGGTCGCGCGAGGCGTAGGTAAACTTAACGGGTACGACTAACGGCATTTCAGTGCCTTCCTGATATCGAACAGCATGACCTCGATGGCCAGCTGGGGAGTAACGTTTCTGGCGATGTTGCGCTCGGCGGTTGCGACCGCCTCGAGCGCCTGGGTGGCACCCGCAACATTCGTCGCGGCGGCAAGCCGACCGATCGTGTCGCGCACGTCCTCGTTCACCACGTCGGCCGCCTCGTCCTGAAG
>CABSMB010000077.1 GCA_902478705.1 uncultured Collinsella sp.
TGGCAGCACCATCGGACTCGAGACCCAGCTCGGCGGCACGCTCGGCTTCCTGGTCGCAGAGCAGCTTATCGTATGCCTTCAAGAACGGCAGGGAGATGATAGCGTCCAGCAAGATGATGATCGCGACAAATACCAGGGCGATGAGCTGGAAGTTCGTGGTGATGAAAATGCCGATGGGGGCGGGGGTGGCCCAAGGCACCACGAAGGAGAAGCCGTTCATGCCCACGTTATCGATAAAGAACTTGGCAACGCTCACGTTGACGCAGCCGGCGGCAACAAAGGGGATGAGCATGTAGGGGTTGAGGATCATGGGAGCGCCAAAGAGCAGCGGCTCGTTGACAGCGAAGGCAACAGGAACAATTGAGGCCTTACCGACGGCTTTGAGCTGCTTGGACTTCATGAAAAGGATCAGCAGAAGCGGCACGATAAACGTGGCGCCGGTGCCGCCGAACTCGCCCACGAGCGACATGTTGAAGGTGAGGGAGTGGGCGGGGTGGCCACCGGCCAGAAGAACCTGCAGGTTCTCGGCCTGGTTGGCAAGACGGATGGGATCGATGCCCGGCTGGACAATCGAGGGGCCGTGGACGCCGATAAACCAGAAGAACGCGGTGGCGGCCTGGATAAGGATAAGGCCAGGATAGGTTTCTGCAGCGGTAAAGAGCGGGGAGAGCAGTTTGATAAGCAGCTCGGAGAACGGAACGCCCATGAGGTTGCGCACGACGACATCGATGATGCCGCAGATGATGACGGCGCCGCCAAAGGGGATGATGTCGCGGACGTTCTGAGCGATGGCGCCCGGGACCTCCTTGGGCAGCTTAATGGTCAGATCGCGCGAGACACAGAATTTGTAGACCCACACGGTGATGAACGCGGCGATATAGGCCGAGAACAGACCGCGCGTGCCCATGCTGGTGCAATCGAAGACCGAAAGTTCGGAGCCGTTGAACTTGGTGGTGAACTGCGTGACTGCGAGCAGCAGCATGCTGCACTGGGCGGCCACCATGGTGGAACCGTCGTTGAGCACTTTGCCGGCGGGCATACGACGGTTCATGGATGCCGTGAAGTTCTTGGCAGTGGTGCCGGCAACCATGATGCCCATGACGCCCATGGTGAAGTTGTAGAGCTTGTTGCACCAGTCGATGAGCGGCTGGGGCAGCGTGATGCCGACTACGCCGGGAAGGGTGGCAATGAGCAGAAAGATCGAAGAGGTGAGGACAATGGGCATGCACCCAAGGAATCCGTCCTTGATGGCCTGGAGGTATATGTTCCTCGAGATCTTCTCAAAGAACGGCTGATGCTTTTCGAGCATTTTTACGATGGCGTCCATAGAGCTCCTTTACTACTTGATGCGCGATGCATGTGGATGGAACTGGTCGTCGATGGATGGTCAGGACTGCCCGGAAGCCTTCCTGCTTAAGGAAGGCATTGCGAAATGACAACGTTGTCATTTCGTTAATGACAACGTAAGACATTTTTGGAAGAGCAACAAGGATATACGGGTGAGTGGTCGATATTGTCCGGTAAACGGTTGATTTATCAGTCAGGCAGGTAGTGTATGCTAGAACGCAAAAAGCAAGCGATGCAAAACCGACTGGAGAAGCAGTGGCAACGATGGACAAGAAAAACGTCTCGATGAACGATGTGGCGATTGCCGCGGGTGTTTCTCTAAAGACGGTTTCGCGTGTGATCAACGAGCCCGATAGCGTGCGAGAGTCGACACGCGATAAGGTCCATTCCGCAATGGAGGCACTCGGGTTTCGAGCCAACTTTGCCGCGCGTTCGCTCAAGTTGGGCCGTTACGGGTGCATCGGCGTCGTGCTGTTCCACTTGTCGGGCGGTGCCGTGGACATGATTGACGGTATCGCCGATGCCGCCGAAGAACGCGGCTTTGCGCTCACGATGATTAAGAAGCGCGCAGGGGAGAAGATGACCCTTGCCGATGCGGCGCGCAGGATGTCGCAGCTGCCTGTTGATGGCATGATCTTCAACCTGCGTCAGATGGTCGATGACTTTGATACCTTTGAGGCGCCGAAAGACCTCAAGACGGTGATTATCACACCGATGGAACATCCTACCTGCTCCACCGTCAGTGACGACCAAGAGGGCGGCGCGCGCATGGCGTGCGAGTACTTCTTGGATTATGGTCACAAGAACGTGTATTTCGTTTCGGGTAAGAAAGAGTCGCTGTCGAGCCAGTGCCGTATGAAAGGTTGGCGTGCGGCACTCGAGGCGCGTGGCATTGAGCCGCCCGAGCCTCTGCAAGGCGATTGGAATGCGGATAGTGGCTACGCCGCGGGCCTTGTGCTTGCCGATAAGCCCGATTGCACGGCGGTCCTCGCTGCTAACGACTGCATGGCAAACGGCGTGATGATGGCTCTACGCGACAAAGGGCTTAGCGTGCCCGACGACGTGTCCGTGATCGGTTTCGACGATGAGCTTTACAAGACGATTCCCAACTCGATTCTGACGTCGGTGAAGTTTCGCCACCGCGAGCTGGGCATCCGTGCGCTTAACGAGGTCGTCGCGGGTCTGGAAGCCCCGAGCTCCAGAAGCCGTACGCTCGTCTCGGGCGTGTTGATCGAGCGCGCGAGCGTGCGGGATCTGCGGGCGTAGACGTGCTCGGCTCGTTCATCTCAATCTGTAACAGCTAGGACCCAAAAACTCGACTAGCTGTTACAGATTGAGATTTTGTCTACCCAGTCATCATCTTTGTCTTGATCTGTAACAGTTAGACGGCCAAAAGCGAGTTAGATGTTACAGATCGAGACAAACGAACGCGGCCCAGCCCGTCCAAAAACAAAAACGGCGGATACGACCAAGGATGCTGAGGCATCCACCGGGAAGGTCGTATCCGCCACACGGAAAGAGGTGCATGGACGCAGCGCCCATGCGATCGGGAATGGTAAGGTGCACGGCAGCGTGATGGTCACGGCGGCCGATGGCGTTAACTAGTCCAGACGACGGGTCTGCGCCACGTGCTTATACCAGTATGCGCTTGCCTTGGGCGTGCGCTTCTGGGTTTCAAAGTCAACGTAGAAGAAGCCGTAACGCTTGTTGTAGCCATTGGTCCAGGAGAACTGATCCTGCAGGCTCCACAGGAAGTAGCCGCCCACGTTGACGCCCACCTCCATGGCTTTGAGCAACCAGCGCAGGTGCTGCTCGATGTAGTCGATGCGCGGCTGGTCGTCCACAAAACCGTCCTTGTAGGGGTCCTTGTAGCCCATGCCGTTCTCGGTGATGAAAATCTGCTTGTAGTTGGGGTAGCGCTGCTTAATGTAGACGAGCAGATCGAACAGGCCCTCGGGATAGATGATCCAGTCCCAGTCGGTGGTGGGGATGCCAGGCTTGTTCACATGCTCGCCAATACCCTTAACGCGCCAGCGGCCAGTGCCCTTCTCGCCCGTACCGTTGTGGTGCAGGTCGTTCTCGCCGTCGTAAGCCTTCAAGAAGCGGCACTGGTAGTTGTTAACGCCCAGGTAGTCGTTGTAGAGCGCGGCCTCGCGCATAATCTTGAGGTCCTCGTCCAGGATCTCGATGGTGCCGCCCGAGACGGCAGCCAGGCGGTTGGCGCACTCGAGGGTGTCGGGCGCATAGTCGCCGCGGAAGGTGGCGTCGAGCAAGAACTGGTTTTGCAGCACGTGCTCGTTGTTGGCGGCCTTGATGTCGGCGGGGTCGTTCTCGTTGAGCGGGTACTTGAACTCCAACGACTGAATGACGCCGATCTTGCCCTTAAAACCGCCGTTGTGGAAGGCCAGCACGGCCTTGGCGTGGGCGAGCATCATGTTGTGCTCGCACTGGAAGGCCTCGGCAAGATGTGCCTTGACGCCACCGGGGAAGGTGCCCTCGATGTAGGTGTTGGAGGCGTCGGCCCAGATCTCGTTAAAGGTGAACCAGTAGGTCACCTGGTCGGCGTACTCCTTAAAGCAGAAGGTGGCAAAGTCCACAAAGGCGTCGATGGTCTCGCGGTTGAGGAAGTCGCCCTTCTCAAAGAGGGGAAGCGGCGTGTCAAAGTGATGCAGCGTGACAAACGGCTCAACGTGGTGCTTATGGCACTCGGCGAAGAGGTCGTGGTAGAACTGCACGCCCTCGGGGTTGATCTCGCCGGTGCCGTTGGGGAAGATTCGGCTCCAGGCGATGGAGAGGCGAATGCCGTTGATGCCGAACTCCTCGCACAGCTCCAGATCGAGGGGGTACTGGTTGTAGAAGTCCGAAGCGGGATCGGGGGAGAAGCGCCCCTGGGCCTCCAGGAAGTCGTCCCAGGCGACTTTGCCCTTACCGTGAGTGCGGGTCTCGCCCTCTACCTGGTAGGCAGCAGTGGCGCCGCCAAAGACAAAGTCCTCGGGAAACTGCGCGGGCGGGTTGGTGACGCTAGCAGGGTTAACGGACATGATGAAATATCCAATCGTCTAAATCGAAGGGCCAGCCGGTCTTGGATGGTCGGCTGGCCCTGGGCGTTACTTACTTCGAAAGTTGTTCGGAGACGAAGGCGAGAGACTTATCGCCGTTCTGGGAGAGCTCGATGTATTGCTTGCCGCGGCAGGCGACGCACTTGTTGCCCACGCGCTCGCAGTCTTTCTGCAGGTCGGCCAGGTAGCTGGCAGCCTGTGGGGCCAGGACGACCAGATCAAAGTCGGGGAGCATGTCGACGTGGTTGCCATAGGCCTCGGCAGCGGTCTCAAGATTGATGCCGCGCTCCTTGGCGGCCTTGGCCAGCGCGTTAGCGAGCAGGCCCGAGGTACCGCCACCCTGGCAGAGAACGAGCACGCGCTTGCCGTTGAGGTCGCTGGTGGTCGTTGCCCCGGCAGCGGGTGCTGCGGTAGCGGCGGGGGCGTCGGCCTTCACGGCATCGGCAGCAGCGCCGGCGGCAACGCTCTTGGCATCAGCCTTGCCCTGGAAGGCATCGTTGAGCTTGGCGGCCTTCTCGGCGTTCTTGGCGGCGAGCTCCTCCTGGGAAATCTCGGCCTCCTCGGCGCACTTCTGGGCGTCATAGGCACGGAAGAACGGGTAGTACAGCGCAAAGTCGACGACCAGGATGATGGCGAGCATCACAAAGGCGAGCGGCTGGAAGCCCAGGCCCATGATGGTACCGATGGGGCCGGGGACGGTCCAAGGCAGGGTGTACATAAAGCCGTTCATGCCCAAGAAGTCGATAAAGATCTTGAGGATCCAGATGTTGGCGATCGGGGCAAAGACAAACGGGACAAAGAAGACGGGGTTGAGCACGATGGGCGCGGCGAACAGCAACGGCTCGTTGACGGCAAAGCAGACCGGGACGATGGCAGCCTTACCGACGGCGCGCATCTCCTGAGACTTGGCCAGGAAGCAGAACATAAAGACCAGGACGAGCGTGGCGCCGGTGCCGCCCATGCAGACGACGAAGTACTGGGCACCCTGGGTCAGGACAGCGGAAGCGTGCTGGCCAGCCTGGAACGCAGCCAGGTTGTCGGTCATGTTGGCAACGAGGGCGGCGGCGATGGCGGGCTCGACGATCGAGGGGCCGTGGACGCCGACGAACCAGAACAGGCTCATGGCGCCATAGATCACAGCGAGGCCGATGTAGCCGTCGGCAGCGGTGAACAGGGGCTGGAACACCTGGATGACGCCCTGGGCAAAGCAGAAGCCAAAAGCAGCGCGGAAGACGATGTCAAACACCCAAAAGACGGTGATGCAGACGGAGAAGGGGATGATGTCCTTAAAGGTCTGCGAAATGTTGGGCGGAACCTGCTCGGGCATCTTGACGGTGATGTTGCGCTTAATGAAGAACTTGTAGATGATGCCGGTCACAAACGCAGCGATGAAGGCGGTCAGCAGGCCCTTGGAACCAAGGTAAGTGGTGTTGAAGCCGCTGGCAGCGTCCGTGGCGATCGTGTCGCTCGAAAGGAGCAAGAAGCCGATGATGGCCGCGCACATGCACGAGATAAAGTTGATCTGGTTGTTCTTGGGCAGGTCGCGGTTCTGAGCGTCGGCGAAGTGCTTGGCCGTGGTGGCGGCGCAGGCGATGGCCAGGATGCCCATGGAGTAGTTGTAGCACTTCCACAGGGCGTTGTTGATGTCATCAGGCCAGTAGAAACCCCAGATGTTGGGGACCGAGGCTACCAGGCAGAAGATGGACGAGAAGATGATGATGGGGATGACGGAGATAAAGCCGTCGCGGATCGCCTTGAGGTACTTGTTGCGGGCGATCGCGTTGAAAAAGGGCTGGCCTTTTTCAATGGTGGCGATGAGTTGCTCCATGCAATGCTCCTAAGAGTCGGTGGGTTAGCAACGATGGTAGCTTTTGGCGTTCGGTTGCCAAAATGTTGACGTTGCCATTTTGCGACACAAAAAAAGACGCGAACCGGTGGTTCCTGTGCCTGCGAACCGTCGATTCCTTATGCGTAAACGTTTGAGCCGCCCGGTGGCTCTGTGTTTGCACAATGGCAACGTTAACATTTGGGCGCCAAAAGCCGTTTGGGGAAGCAAAAATGTCGGTGAACGGTAGGTTTTGGGTGGTGAGCGTATGGTGGGGGAGGCGTTGGATATACTTGAAGGCGTTAAAAATGACTGCGTAGGGTGCCACCAATGGCATCGTCGACATAGAAAGATCGACCTATGGCGGCTGTTAAAAAATCGATATCCGTTAAGGA
>CABSMB010000078.1 GCA_902478705.1 uncultured Collinsella sp.
GGCTCGTCGAAGGAGGGGTGACGCACGATCTCCTCGCCGGTGTCCGGATCGGTACCGGTGACGGCCTCAACGTCGAGCGGGCTGGGCAGGTAGTCGACGACAGCGTCGAGCAGCTCCTGGACGCCCTTGTTCTTGTAGGCGGAGCCCACGAAGACGAGGTTAAGCTCGTTGGCCAGAACACCCTTGCGCAGAGCAGCCTTGAGCTCCTCGACGGTGAAGTCCTCCTCCATGAGGATCTTCTCCATGAGCTCGTCGTCAAAGCTGGCAGCAGCGTCGAGGAGCTCCTCGCGCTTGGTGGCAGCGATGTCGGCAAACTCAGCCGGGATCTCGTCCATCGGCTCGGGGTAGGTCATGCCCTTCTCGTCGGCCTTGAAATCCCATGCAGTCATGGTGACCAGGTCGATGACGCCCCAGAAGTTGTCCTCGGCGCCCATCGGGACCTGAGCGGCCACGGCGTTAGCGTCGAGACGATCCTTCATGGTCTCGATAGCGTTGAAGAAGTCAGCGCCCACGCGGTCATACTTGTTGATGAAGGCGATACGGGGAACGTTGAAGGTAGAAGCCTGACGCCAAACGGTCTCAGACTGGGGCTGAACGCCGGCAACGGCGTCGAAGACGGCGACAGCGCCATCGAGGACGCGCAGGCAGCGCTCGACCTCGGCGGTGAAGTCAACGTGACCCGGGGTGTCGATGATCTGGATGCGGTAATCCTTGCCGTCCTTGTTCCAGAAGCAGGTGGTAGCAGCGGAGGTAATGGTTACGCCGCGCTCCTGCTCCTGAACCATCCAGTCCATGGTGGCAGCGCCCTCATGGACCTCACCGATCTTGTGGGTCTTACCGGTGTAGTAAAGAATACGCTCGGTCGTGGTGGTCTTACCGGCATCGATGTGGGCCATGATGCCGATGTTACGGGTATCGGAAAGCTTGTACTTAGGCTTAGCCATGTTAGTTCCTTACCTTAACTTACCAACGATAGTGAGAGAACGCGCGGTTGGCCTCGGCCATCTTGAAGACGTCCTCACGCTTCTTGACGGAAGCGCCAAGACCGTTGGAGGCGTCGAGGATCTCGTTAGCGAGACGCTCGGCCATGGTCTTCTCCTTGCGAGCGCGGGAGAAGTTGACGATCCAGCGGATGCCCAGAGCGGTGGAACGACGGGAGTTGACCTCCATCGGGACCTGATAGGTAGCGCCACCGACACGCTTGGGCTTAACCTCGAGCGTGGGCTTGACGTTGTCCATAGCCTTCTTGAAGGTAGCGAGAGCGTCGCCACCCTCGGACTTCTCGGCAACGATCTCGAAAGCGGTGTAAACGATGCGCTCAGCGGTGGCCTTCTTGCCGTCAAGAAGGACCTTGTTGATGAGCTGAGTCACCAGGCGGTTGTTGTAAACGGCGTCAGGCTGAACCTCACGACGATTAGCTGCTGCACGACGCGGCATGTGAAATCTCCTTAAGTGTCTACCGTGCGGCGCTTAGGCGGCACACGGCGAAAGTATCAAAACGTTATCTGGCTTATTTAGCCTTGGGGCGCTTAGCACCGTACTTGGAACGGGCCTGCATACGGTTCTGGACCGGAGCAGCGTCGTAGGCGCCACGGATGACGTGATAACGGACACCAGGGAGGTCACGGACACGACCGCCGCGGACGAGCACGATGGAGTGCTCCTGCAGGTTGTGGCCCTCACCCGGGATGTAAGCAGTAACTTCGATGCCGTTGACAAGGCGAACACGGGCAACCTTACGAAGAGCCGAGTTCGGCTTCTTGGGGCTCGTGGTGAAGACGCGGGTGCACACGCCGCGCTTCTGGGAGTTGTGCTGCAGAGCAGCGTTCTTGGACTTCTTGGGCACGGAACGACGGCCCTGGCGAACCAGCTGGTTAATAGTAGGCAAAGCGTACTCCTTCTCGAATGATTCCAGCTTTCTGTAAAGTGCAACGGCTTGAATCGAGGGGTCAGCATCCCCCTACGAAACACGCAGTTCGATAGGATACGTGGCGTTAGCTGTGCCGTCAACAGACCACGCCGCCGGGCGTATCCCAAAAATGGCACATTTCCGCAAAGCCTACACAAAAGGAATCCCCTCCTGTGCGCGGTGGCGGATTCCCGGGCCGGGCGGCACAGGGGTTAAGTTTGCTGCTCTACAGTCCTGGCTCGCACGGAGGCCACATTAAGTGGCCTCCGGCTCGTGCGGAACTCGCGACAAACTTAACCCCTGTGCCGCCCGGCCCGGGAATCCGACGTGCTCGTTGGGGCAACGTTCCCTTCCAAATAGGGACAGGTTTATTATGGTCGGTTTTATCTGGGGAAACGTCGCACTCCAGCGTTGATCTGCTCTCATCTGTCGCATGGAAATCGGCGGCGTCTTCGGAAGTATATCGCTCGGTCTAACCGTCCATTTAATGCAAAATGGGCCGCCTCCCCTAGTAGGAAGCGGCCCCAAATCTTACGAATAGACGATGGTAAAGGGTTCCGACGTTTCGGCGCCCCCTGTTGAAGTGCAGCGTGTGCCCTCAAGCGTTACTGAGACCACTTGGTCGACATCAATCAACTTCGTTGGCACCCAGATGTTCTCTCCGCTATTGCGCGTATAAGAAAAATATAAGTTGAACGCCCCTGCGTCGTCATCTTCGATAATCTGCTCCGATCCATCCTTGTAGGTAACGGTCAACTTTTTCGTGACTGCGTCAATGCCCAGATCGTCGATGTGCGTCTGGATGGAAAACGGGCTGATCTCGAGAGGCGAGTCATCGGAGCGGAGTTCCTTTGTATCGACGTACGCTCCAACGCTAAACTCGGGCGTCGATGCCTCGAACAGCTTCGCGTCCTCGCCTTCGCCCTCGGTCCACGAGATATTCCAGGTGACCGCATGTTGAAAACCTCGCTCGCGATCCATAGAAGCAAAGTACATCGTGCCATTAATGACAGTATCGCTTGATGTGTCCTTATCAATGGTGCAGCGTGTGTCAGCCCATTCCTCGCCGAAGTTCATGCCGGGCGTGCCGATGCCTTGTTCTTCTTCACCATAGAGAACAAGTTCGCCTGTCTCTGCTGCCGGCTTGTAGTAGTTAACACCATTTGGATTGGACAACGTAAACGTCACGGCACCGCAACCGTTTTTATCGATAGCCATATCATGAATGTCGAGTGTATAGCCGTTGCCCTCGACGGACAGATTGACCTTCTGGACTGTGCCCTCCAGGCTTTGGGGAGCGATGCCGTCACCAAACTCTCTGGTGTAGGTGTATTTAGTCCCCGATGAGCCACCGTTGGTCCAGGTAATGGAATCCCCATTGCCGTGATTTCCCCAGGCTAAGGCAAAATAGCTGGAATTGATAACGGCGTAGGCGACCCCTCCGGTCGCCAACACTCCGACAAGACATCCGATTACGGCAACATACAGAGGCTTCGCGTGGCCCTTTCGATGAAGCGGCTCACCCGCAGCGCTATTTAGGACGCGATCTGCAAGATCGCTATCGGCTTGGATGGACTCGAAGGCCTGCTTGATTTGATTGGATTTCACGGTCGCCCTCCTCTAGGATGAATTTGAGCTTCGATCGACCACGAGCTAAACGCGTTCGAACGGTCGCGGCTGGTACATGCAACAACTCGGCAATCTCTGAGGTCGAAAAGCCTAGATAGTAATAGAGCACGATGGGAACACGGAATCGTTCCGGAAGTCGCATAACGTCTGACAGGACCACCTTGGTCTCATCCTGCGCTGCCGAGAGTGAATCGGCCAAGTTCTCAATATCCTCCACACGCCTCCATGGCTTTCGAAAGAGCGATTTGCATTCATTGATCGTGACCCGGATAAGCCATCGACGAAGATGTTCCCAACTTTCAAAGTTTCCATCGCTTTTAAGCAACTTAAGAAAGACGTCTTGGGCAATATCGTCGGCATCGGCACGATCGCGCAGATACGTCAATGCGATTCGAAACACGACATCCCTGTGATCTTCAACCGCCTGTCTAAAAGCTTGTTCTTCCATAATCACCTCCCGGTGACGTTAATGGTTCTCGATGAGGCCCTCACCATAGATACGCTCTGGCCGGACAAAATGTTTCAAATTCAAGCAGTAAAAACCTACCAAAATAAACCTGTCCCTTATTGGCAGGTCCCCAAGGGATCAACGGAGCGCAACAGGTTGAGCATACGCAAGCGAGCGGCCCCCAGAGCGTACAAGGTGGCATGAAAAAGGCAGGGCATTGACCTTTTGGTCATGCCCTGCCTTTTGAATGACAGATTGTAGCTCTGGGGGCCGCGCAGCGACGGAGGTCGCCGCCGTTCGTTAGAACGGCGGAACTAGTTATTCCTCGTCGTTGTCCTTGGCCTCTTCGGCATCGTCGGTGTCTACGAGCTGGTTGAGCAGCTCGTCGAGGGAAGCCATGTCCTCGTTGATGGCACCGTTGGCGGGAGCCTTCTTGTCGTCGATCGGGGCGCCCAGGAGCTCCTCGTCCTCGTCGGCGTGATGCGTCGGAGCAGCGGAGGTGCCCAGCAGGATGTCGTCCGGACCGTCGGGGCTAAAGACCATCTGCAGCAGCTGCGAGAGGTCTTCCTCGTCGGCAACGTCGTCGTTGTTCTCGAGGATGTAGAGCAGGTCGTGGGCCTCGAGGCCGTCACGGAGCTCCTCGATCGCCTTGGCGCCGATGCCGTCGATGCGCAGCAGATCCTCCTCGGACTTACCGACCAGGTCGCCGACCGTCTCGATGCCGACCTCGCTGAACTTGTTGGTCCAGCGCTGCGACACGCCCAGGTCGTCGAACAGGTACAGGCGAGCCTTCTCGGCGGAGATGGTGTGACCGTTGCGGGTGAACGAACCGTCAGCACCGCCGAACTCGTCGTAGCCGGCCCAGTCGAGCTGCTGCGGGAGCTGCTCGTCCAGGTCCTTGAGCTCCACGGGAGCCCACTCGGGCAGCGACTTGGCGTTGGGCGAAGCCGGGCCATCGATGTCCACATAGCCGTCGGCCGTGCGATACGTCAGCTTGGCGTTGGCGTAGGGCTTGAGGCCGGTACCAGCCGGGATCTTCTTACCAACGATGACGTTGGACTTAAGGTCGAGCAGGTGATCGACCTTGCCCTCGATGGCAGCCTCGGTAAGGACACCAGCGGTACGGATGAACGAAGCGCTCGACAGCCAGGAGTCGATGTTGGACGCGACCTTGAGCGTACCCAGGATGACGGGCTCGGCCACGGGAGCCTGACCGCCCAGACGGGCAACGCGCTCGACCTCGTCGGCGAACTCGTAGCGGTCGACGTACTGACCAAGCAGGTACTTGGAGTCACCGGGGTTGGTGATCTGAACGCGACGCAGCATCTGACGTGCGAGCACCTCGATGTGCTTGTCGTTCAGGTCGACGCCCTGGCTGGTGTAGACGTCCTTAACGCTCTCGACGAAGGTGTGCATCGTCGACTCGATGTCGGTCAGCTTACGCAGGTTGCGGAAGTTGACGAAGCCCTTGGTGATCTGGTCGCCGGCGCGAACCTCGCAGCCGTCCTCGATCTCGGGCATGAAGCGCACCGAAGCGGGGACGCGACGCTCGTCGAGGACACGGGTGTGATCCTCAGAGTCGGTGAGCGTCAGCACGTACTCGGACTTCTCGGGCTTAATCGAGAGGTGACCGGAGTACGGAGCCAGCTCGGCCTCGCGACCCAGGATCTTCTCGTTGACGTTGCCGACGATATCGAACATACGGCTGACCGTAGGCAGACCCTGCGTAATATCGTCGACGCCAGCGACGCCGCCGGAGTGAATGGTACGCATCGTAAGCTGCGTACCGGGCTCGCCGATGGACTGGGCGGCAATAATGCCGACGGCAGTACCGATGGCGACCGGACGACGGGTGGAAAGATCCCAGCCGTAGCACTTCTGGCACACGCCGTACTTGGAGCGGCAGGTGAGCAGTGCGCGAAGGGTGACCTTCTTAAGGCCGGCATCGACCATCTTCTGGATGTCGGCGACCTTCTCGATGTAGCCATCCTGCTCAAAGAGCACGGTGCCATCGGGAGCCACGACGTCCTGGATGAAGCAACGGCCGACAAGGTCGGTGTTGAGGTCGGTGGTGCCGGGGATGATGAGGTTGTAGGTGACGCCCTCGTGCGTACCGCAGTCCTCCTCGCGGACGATGACGTCCTGGGCCACGTCGACCAGACGACGGGTCAGGTAACCAGAGTCCGAGGTGTGGGATGCGGTATCGACCAGGCCCTTACGGGCGCCGTAGGTCGAAATGAAGTACTCGAGCGGCAGCAGGCCCTCGCGGAAGTTCGCCTTAATGGGAAGGTCGATCGTCTCGCCGGACATGTCTGCCATCAGGCCACGCATGCCGCCGAGCTGACGCAGCTGGGTCTTAGAACCACGGGCGCCGGAATCGGCCATCATGTACAGCGGGTTCTCCTCGTCGAACATGTCGAGCATGAGCGCTGCAACCTTGTCGGTACAAGCGGTCCACTCGTTAACGACTTCGATGTGGCGCTCCGTCTCGTTGATGAAGCCCTCCTCGAAGTACTCGTTGATCTGGTCGACGTTTGCCTGGGCGCGATCGAGCAGCTCCTGCTTCTCGGCAGGGATGAGAGCATCCCACACCGAGATGGTAAGGCCGGCGCGGGTAGCGTAGTGGAAGCCGG
>CABSMB010000079.1 GCA_902478705.1 uncultured Collinsella sp.
TATTTGTTTATCGGTCATTATTTAGCCATATTTTGCACATTTTTACGCGGTCATACGCATTAACACGCAATGCTATGCGCGATAATGCGCATGCGAGGATCCTTGTAAAGGATAAAGAAGCGGAACACCAAAGCCCAAAAAGGCAGAGCAGGCTGTCTTACTCTTCCCCTCTAGGGGCATCAGGCATCAATGGACCGTCCCAAACTGCCGACACATGGGGACTGTCCCCAACTGCCGGGACTACTCATTTAAGTCTGTCCCCAATGAGCGCAATCACTCATTTAAGTCTGTCCCCAATGAGTAGGGATAGAAAAAGGCCCGGATGCCGTGGGGCATCCGGGCCTTTGCAAGCAACATGTTGTTGCGGGCAGCTTAGAACTTGTGGCCGCACTTCTTGCAGACGCGCAGCTTGTTCTTGCCGTCCTTCTCGTGACCGACGCGGGTAACCTTACCGCACTCGGGGCAGACGAGATTGACGTTGGAGGCGTCGATGGGAGCCTCCTGCGAAACGATGCCGCCCTGCTGGTTGGCAGCGTTGGGCTTGACGGCCTTCTTGACGACCGAAACGCCCTCGACAACGACCTTGTTCTCGGCGGGGAGAGCACGCAGGATAACGCCCTGCTTGCCGCGATCCTTGCCAGAGAGAACCTGGACCTTATCGCCCTTCTTGATATACATATATCTCCCCTAACTACAGGGTCTCGGGAGCGAGCGAGACGATCTTCATGTACTTCTTGTCACGAAGCTCGCGAGCGACGGGCCCGAAGATACGGGTGCCGACGGGCGAACCATCGTTGTTGATGACGACGCAGGCGTTGTCATCAAAGCGAATGTAGGAGCCATCCTTGCGGCGGATCTCCTTAACGGTGCGAACGACGACGCAACGGACAACGTCCTTCTTCTTGACGTTGGCGCCAGGGGTAGCCTCCTGGACAGCACCGATGAACACATCGCCGATGCCTGCATAACGACGCTTGGAACCGCCAAGCACCTTGATGCAGCGAATCTTGCGAGCGCCGGAGTTGTCGGCGACGTTCAGCATGGTTTGCATCTGAATCATGGTAGATGTTCCTCCGAACTAAGAACCGAAGAGAGGTGCGCAGCCTTTATGCGGCCTGTGGTATGCAAGCCAGGCATACGCACATCTTCGGAAACGTACAAGTCGTAAGAGCGACTGCTTATTTAGCGCGCTCGACGACCTCGATGAGGCGCCAACGCTTCATCTTGGACATAGGACGGGTCTCCATAACGCGGACGGTATCGCCCACGCCAGCCGTGCACTCCTCGTCGTGAGCGTGCAGCTTCTTGGAGCTGGTCATCATCTTGCCGTACTTGGGGTGACGCTTGCGCTCGGTGATGGTGACAACGATGGTCTTGGCACCGGAGACGGAGGTAACGACACCCGTACGGACCTTACGCGAGTTACGCGAATCAGTCATGTTCTCTCCTTAGGTCCTACTCGGCGACAGCGGACTTCTCCGCTGCGATCTCGCGGGCGCGCTGCTCCGTGAGGACGCGAGCGATGTCCTTCTTCACGGTGTTGACGCGAGCGGTGTTGTCCAGCTGACTGGTGGCCATCTGGAAACGAAGGTTAAAGAGCTCGGCGCGCATTTCCTTCAGCTTCTCAACGAGCTGAGCGTCCGAGAGCTCACGAATCTCTGCGGGCTTCATTAGTTCTCCTCCTTGGCGGCGGCGGCGTCCTCAGCAGCCCACTTGGCCTCGAGAGCGGCCTCCTCAGCCATCTCCTTCTCGATGCGCTGCTCAGCGTTCTTAGCAGCAACAATCTTGGTCTTGATGGGAAGCTTGTGCTGTGCAAGACGCAGAGCCTCGCGAGCGACCTCCTCGGGCACGCCCTTGACCTCGAACATGATGCGGCCGGGCTTGACGACGGCCACCCACTCCTCGGGGTTACCCTTACCAGAACCCATGCGAGTCTCGGCAGGCTTCTTGGTGATGGGCTTGTCGGGGAAAATCGTGATGTAGACACGACCGCCACGCTTCATGTAGCGGGTCATGGCAATACGAGCGGCCTCGATCTGACGGTTGGTGATCCAATGGGCCTCGAGAGCCTGGATACCAAACTCGCCGAAATGCAGCTCGGTATTACCCTTGGCCTGGCCCTTCATGGAGCCACGCTGCACCTTGCGGTGAAGAATACGCTTAGGGGCAAGCACTACTGACCCCTCCTCTCGGAGTTACGACGACGAGGACGGGAAGAGCCCTCGAGTGCAGGGTTGGGAACAGGCTGGCCCGGGAGCTTCTCGCCCAGGTAGATCCAGACCTTCACGCCGCAAGCGCCCATGGTGGTGCTGGCGACAGCCGTGCCGTAGTCGATCTTGGCACGGAGGGTGTGCAGAGGCACGCGACCCTCACGGTACCACTCACGACGACCCATCTCGGCACCGCCGAGACGACCGGAGCACTGGATACGGATGCCCTTAGCGCCGGCCTTGCGGGCGGACTGGACAGCCTTGCGCATTGCGCGACGGAAGGCAACGCGGCCCTCGAGCTGCTCGGCGATAGACTGAGCAACGAGGTTGGCGTCGAGCTCGGGGCGCTTGATCTCGACAACGTCGACGGAGAGCTGGCCCTTGGAGACGCCAGCGACCTTCTCGAGCTCGGTGCGGAGGGTATCGATCTCGGCACCCTTCTTACCGATGACAACGCCGGGGCGAGCGGTGAGGATGATGACCTTCACCTTGTCGCCAGCGCGCTCGATCTCGACGCGGGAGACAGCTGCGCGGGAAAGACGCTTCTCGAGGTACTTGCGGATCTCGAGATCGTTACCGAGGGTCTTAGCGTAATCCTTCTCTGCGAACCAGCGGGAGCGCCAGTTCTCGGTGATGCCAAGACGGAAGCCGGTGGGGTAGACTTTCTGACCCATACAGCTTTACGCCTCCTTTCGAGGAGCAACGACGACGGTGATGTGGGAAGTACGCTTCAGAATGCGAGAAGCGGAACCCTTGGCGCGGGGACGGATGCGCTTAAGCGTCGGACCCTCGTCAACATAGGCAGCGGCGACAACCAGGTTGTCGGCACGCAAACCGTTGTTGTTCTCGGCGTTCGCAACAGCGGAACGGAGAACCTTCTCGACATCCACGGCGACGGCGCGGTCGCAGAAGTGAAGGATGTCGAAGGCCTGAGCGACAGGCTTGCGGCGGATCAGATCGACCACCAGGCGGGCCTTGCTGGGGGAAACACGCACGTACTTAGCGACGGCGCGAACCTCGGTGGCCTCAGTTTCAATAGACTTAGTTGCCATTTACGGTTAACCCCCTATTTGGCCTTGTGGCCACGGAACGTACGAGTCGGCGCGAACTCGCCGAGCTTGTGACCAACCATGGACTCGGTAACATACACGGGCACATGCTTGCGGCCGTCGTGGACGGCGATGGTGTGACCAACCATCTCGGGGAAGATGGTGGACGCGCGGGACCAGGTCTTCACGACGTCCTTCTTGCCAGCCTCGTTCATCGCGGTGATACGCGAGAGAAGGCGAGTCTCCACGAACGGGCCCTTTTTGAGACTTCTGCTCATAAGTGCTTTCTCCTAAAACTCGGTATCCGAAATTACTTCTTACGGCGACGAATGATGTGCTGGTTCGAGACCTTCTTCTTCTTGCGCGTACGAAGGCCCTTCGTCGGCTTACCCCAGGGGGTAACGGAGGGACGACCAGAGGTGTGGTTCTTGCCCTCGCCACCGCCGTGCGGGTGGTCGACAGGGTTCATGACGGTACCGCGGACGGTCGGGCGCACGTTCATGTGACGCTTACGGCCGGCCTTGCCGATGACGATGTTGGCGTGATCGGCGTTGCCGACCTCACCGACGGTGGCGCGGCAGGTAACGAGGATGCGGCGCATCTCGGAGGAAGGCATACGGACGATAGCGTACTTGCCCTCCTTACCCATCAGCTGGCAGGAGTTGCCGGCGGAACGGGCGATAGCGGCGCCCTTGCCCGGCTGGAACTCGACGGCGTGGATGAGCGTACCGACGGGGATGTCGGCGAGGGGCAGAGCGTTGCCCGGCTTGATGTCGGCGTCAGAACCGGACATGATGGTCTGACCGACCTCGAGGCCCTTGGGGGCCAGGATGTAGCGCTTCTCACCGTCAGCGTAGTGCAGCAGAGCGATGCGAGCGGAACGGTTCGGATCGTACTCGATCGTGGCAACCTTGGCGGGCACGCCGTCCTTGTTGCGCTTGAAGTCGATCACGCGGTAACGACGCTTCACGCCGCCGCCCTGGTGGCGGGTGGTGATGCGGCCGTTGTTGTTACGACCGGCCTTCTTGGGCAGGGGCTCGAGAAGAGACTTCTCGGGCTTGGTGCAGGTGATCTCGGAGAAATCGGAGATCGTCTGCCAACGCCTACCAGCGGAGGTCGGCTTAAGGTGCTTTACAGCCATTACAATCCCTTTCAATAGGAATCCGTTAGCCATCGCAGACAGGGATTCGAGGTTCTGCCTCGGGTGCGATGACACCGGACGTATACACGGTTCCGGGCGTGTCCATTTAATACGCCCAAAACCTTGAGCTCTCGCCTCCCCTATTTGGGAGGCATGAGCTCACTCAACAGCAGCGAGTCTTAGGCCTGGTTGCCAAAGACCTCGATGGTGTCGCCCTCAGCCAGCGTGACGATGGCCTTCTTCCAAGAACGGGTCTTGCCGGCGACATAGCGCACGCGCTTGGTCTTGGGCTTGACCGTCAGGGTGTTCACGCGAACGACCTTGACGCCGAAGATCTCCTCGACAGCGTCCTTGATCTGATACTTGTTAGCATCCTTGGCGACCTCGAACGTGTACTTGTTCAGCTCCATGCCGGAGAAGGAACGCTCGGACACGATCGGACGGATGATGATCTCGTGGGCGGTCATTTATGCAAGCACCTCCCCGAAGTGAGCGGCGATGTCGGCGGGCATCAGCACAGCGTTGTTGTTGACGAGATCGTAGGTGTTGGCCTCGTCGGCAGTGATGATGAACGTCTTGGGAATGTTGCGGAACGACAGGTAGGCGTTGACGTCCTCATCGCGAACGATGATGGTCAGACGCTTGCCCTCAAGGCCGAGAGCCTTGAGCATGGCGACGGCAGCCTTGGTGGAAGGCTTCTCGAAGCCGTAGTCGTCGACGAGCACGAGCTCGCCATCGGCCAGCTTGGCGGACAGCGCGGAGCGCATAGCCAGCTTGACCTCCTTGTTGTTCATACGCTTAGCGTAGGAACGGGGCTTGGGGGCGAAGACAACGCCACCGTGACGCCACTGGGCAGCACGGATGGAACCCTGGCGGGCACGGCCGGTGCCCTTCTGACGCCAAGGCTTCTTGCCGCCACCGGAAACCTCAGAGCGACCCTTAGCAGACTGGGTGCCCTGACGCCAAGAGGCCATCTGGCACTTGACGATGTGGTGCATAACGTGGATGTTCGGCTCGATGCCGTACACCTCAGCGGCGAGCTCGGCCTCGGCGACCTTCTTGCCCTCGCTGTTCTTTACTTCAAACTTTGCCATTTAAGTGTTCTCCTTGGTATGACGCTGGGCTAAATGGGCTGGGCCCTTAGGCCATACGGATGGCGACGAGACCATTCTTGGCACCCGGGACAGCGCCCTTGACCAAGATGAGGTTCTGCTCGGCATCGATGCGGACAACGGAAAGGTTCTTGACGGTAACGCGCTCGTTACCCATGTGACCGGCCATCTTGACGCCCTTGAGGACGCGCGCAGGATAGGCGCACTGACCGATAGAACCGGGGTGACGCTGGAAGTGAGAACCATGCGTCATAGGACCGCGGCGCTGACCCCAGCGCTTGATGCGACCCTGGAAGCCCTTACCCTTGGAGGTACCGATGACGTCGACCTTCTCGACATCAGCGAAATCAGCGACGGTGACGACCTCGCCGACCTTGTGCTCCTCGCCGTTCTCGACGCGGACCTCACGAAGGAAGCGGACAGGCTCGACGCCAGCCTTAGCGAAGTGACCAGCCATGGGCTTGTTCACGTTCTTGGCCTTGATGTCGCCGAAACCGATCTGGACGGCGTCATAGCCGTCGGTTGCCTGAGTTTTAACCTGCGAGACAGCGCAGGGGCCAGCCTGGATGACCGTGACGGGGACGACGTTGTCGTTCTCGTCCCAAACCTGGGTCATGCCAATCTTGCGGCCGAGAATCATGCTGATCAAGATATGATCCCAACTCTCGCGTGGTCTTGGGACAATGCGTACACCACCGAGCGTACGCCCCTAGAGGACCACTACTTACACGACGTGCTCCCCAGCCTTGTATTGCGTCCGGACTACCTGACAACCCTATTAAGCAGGCATTTTGTCCAGCCAGAATACTCCCCTGGTTTCACACAGCTGTTTAGTATACACGGCTGCGGGCGTATCCATCGAGATTCATATTTCACTCACATTGTTTACGCAGGTAAAGTGCGTGGAGTCGCCTGAGCTTGGCAGAGGGCCGGCGGAATATATTAAGTTTGCTGCTCTACAGTCCTGCGCAAGACGGAAAGCACATTAAGTGCTTTC
>CABSMB010000080.1 GCA_902478705.1 uncultured Collinsella sp.
CGTCGGCAGCGTCAGATGTGTATAAGAGACAGGCCTAGCCAGTATTAGGTGGTTTCTTGAACTCGGTTAGCCTGCGGTAAGATATACGTTTGTTTACGTAACGCGTTCTCGGGAGCCTGCATGCTCGCCTTTTTACAAACTAACACGCCCATTGTGATCTTCAACCAGATTGTCGTCACGCTGCTCACGGTCTGCTTTCTGTACCAGGTGGTCTTCTTTGTCATCGGCGCTCTCCGTGGCGAAGTCGCGCCTCCCAAGGCCAAAAAGCTCCACCGTTATGCCTTCTTTATTGCAGCGCATAACGAGGAGGCCGTGATCGCCAACCTCGTTCGCTCCATCAAGGATCAAGACTATCCGTCCGAGCTCATCGAGGTCTTTGTCGTTGCCGACGCCTGCACCGACAACACCGCGCAGCTCGCGCGCGAGGCCGGTGCCATTGTTTACGAGCGCAATGACCTGGCCCGCAAGGGTAAGAGCTGGGTCATGGACTTTGGTTTCGATCGCATTCTCAACGAGTATCCCGATACGTTTGAGGGCTACTTTATCTTCGACGCCGACAACGTTATCTCCCGCGATTACGTCTCCAAGATGAATGATGCCTTTGACCAGGGTTTCCATGTGGTCACGAGCTATCGCAACTCCAAGAACTTCGGCAGCTCTTGGATCTCGGCAGCTAATGCCACCTGGTATCTGCGCGAGGCGCGCTTTCTCAACAACGCGCGTAACATCTGCAAGACGTCTTGCGCCGTCTCGGGTTCGGGTTACCTTATCTCGGCGAGCGTGATCGAGGGCATGCACGGTTGGCAGTTCCATACGCTGACCGAGGACATCCAGTTCACCACGTTCTGCGCCATTCACGGTATTCGCATCGGTTATGCGCCGGCGGAGTTCTTTGACGAGCAGCCGGTGACGTTTAAGGCGTCCTGGAAACAACGCATGCGTTGGACCAAGGGCTTCTACCAGGTCTTTTTTACCTATGGCAAGCATCTGGTCAAATCGACGTTCCGCTATCATCGCTTTGCTGCCTACGACATGTTTATGACCATCGCTCCGGGCATGCTGCTGTCCCTGATCTCCATGCTCGCCAACGCGACTTTCCTCATCGTGGGCGGACTTTCGCACGGCTTCTTGGCCACCGAGGTCGAGATGCGGGCTTGTGCCGCCTCGCTCATTATGACCTTCGCGATGATGTACCAGACCTTCTTTATCCTGGCACTACTCACGACCATCTTCGAGTACAAGCACATTCATTGCGCGCAAAAGTGGCGTTTGGTGACCAACCTGTTTACCTTCCCGATCTTTATGTTCAGCTATATCCCCATCACGGTGGCTGCTCTGTTCCTGAAGGTCGACTGGGTTCCGACGCAGCATGCTGTCAACGTTACCCTCGACGAGGTCATGCAAGGCGCCAAATAACCACCACCAAAACCACCACAAAGGGGATAGGCCCTTTGTGGTGGTTTTTGCTTTTGCGATGCAACTTGAGGAGGTGCTCGATGGTCCATATCCCGTTTTGGCTGTGCGCTATCGCTGGTGCCTGCATCGATGCGCGCGAGCGGCGGTTTCCGAATGCGCTTGCTGCCGCGTGCGCCGTGGCGGCATTTGCGGGCGTCTGGCTAGATCTTGGCATGGACACGGCGCTTGACTACGCCGGTCTTGCGGCCATCGTCTACCTTGCCCTTGTGCTCACTGAGTCGTTTTGGCGTCGTGTTCGCCACGCTCCCGGCATTGGCATGGGGGACGCCAAGGCGCTCTTCGCGCTTTGCACGCTCGACCCTATAGGCGGCATCGTGGCATTTGCCGTCGCGCTCCTGGTCCTTGCCCTCTCCTGCCTCTTCACAAAATCGCGCTCCCTGCCTTTGCTGCCGTTTTTGGTGCCGATATTTGCCATAATCGAGGTTGTGGGTAGTACGCTGTAACCGTTTGCGCGCCCTTTTTAAGGAGCATGCCATGGCAATCAATCAACAGACAGCCGCCATCAAGGCGCGTATGGATCGCATTCCCGCGGTGTTGTCGCCCGAGCTGGTCGAGCGTATCGCTGCCGACCGCGCCTCGGGTGTCGTTAATCCCTATCGATGCGGTGACGACCAGGTCATCCGACGTGTCGATCGGGCTGCAGACGAGGGCACGCTCATGCGTCCGGCCTTCATGCGCGATACCGAAAAGATTCTGCATCTGCCCGCATACACCCGTTATGCAGGCAAAACGCAGGTCTTCAGTTTTCGCAGCAACGACGACCTGTCGCGTCGCGGCCTGCACGTGCAGCTTGTCTCGCGCATCGCTCGCGATATCGGACGTGCCCTGGGGCTCAACTGCGATTTGATCGAGGCGATTGGCTTAGGCCACGACTTGGGCCACACGCCCTTTGGCCATGCCGGCGAGCGATTCCTCAACGATATCTATCACGATCGTACGGGCCGCTACTTTTTCCATAACGTGCAGTCGGTCCGCGTGCTCGATGCGCTGTACGGCCGCAACGTGTCGCTCCAGACGCTCGACGGCGTACTGTGCCACAACGGCGAGTATGAGCAACGCGTGTTTGAGCTCTCGGACATGGGTTCCTTTGACCAGTTCGATCGAACCGTCGAGGAATGCATTGCCACGGGCTATAGCGCGATTGAGCACCTGCGCCCCATGACGCTCGAGGGCTGTGTGGTTCGCATCTCGGATATCCTTGCCTATGTGGGGCGCGATCGCCAAGACGCCATTGCGGCAGGCCTGCTGTCACCCGACGCCTTTGACGATGACCTGGGCGGCGCATACAACAGCTGGATCCTTACGCATGCCTCTATCGATATCGTCGAGCACAGCTATGGCAAGTCGCGCATCGAGATGAGCGCGGACCTGTTTGAGGAGATCCGCCGGGCCAAGCGTGAAAACTACGAGAAGATCTATAGCAAGGGCGGTATCGAGGGCGACTCCGAAGCGGAGCTGCGCGAGGCCTTCGAAAAGCTCTACGACCGTTGCCTGCAGGACATAAACGAAGGAGACGAGTCCTCGTATATCTTTAAGCACCACATTTTTCGCATTGAGCAGCAGCTTTCCTACTACGATCGCACCTATGCATGGCAGGACGATAAGGACCAGGCGGTTGTGGATTACATTGCGAGCATGACGGACGGTTATTTCTGTGAACTTACGAGCAAGCTGTTCCCGGGATTGAAGTTTCCGCATCGTACCTATATTAACGAACGGTAGTTCGTATTTTTTCGGTATACTGTTAGCAGATGACGACTTTGATTGATGCACGGGATGGTTATGGACGACCTTTTTTCTGCTTCGACGCGCGAGCGTTCCTTTCAGAATGCGCCGCTTGCGGTGCGCATGCGCCCCAATTCGCTCGACGAGTATGTGGGCCAGCAAAAGGCCGTCGGTAAGGGCTCATGGTTGCGTGCTGCGATTGAGCACGACGTGCTGTCGAGTGTGATTCTGTACGGGCCGGCCGGTACGGGCAAGACGACGCTGGCACATATTATCGCCAACCATACCAAGAGCGAGTTTGTCGAAGTCAGCGCCGTGACGGGCACCGTGAAGGATCTTCGCCGCGTGATTGACGAGGCCAAGACGCGTCTGAATACGTACGACCGTCGCACCATTCTTTTCATCGACGAGATTCACCGCTTTTCCAAGTCGCAGCAGGATGCCTTGCTGCATGCGGTTGAGAACCGTACCGTCATTATGATTGGCGCCACGACGGAGAATCCGTACTTCGAGGTCAACTCGGCGTTGCTCTCGCGCGGTCGCGTGGTGGAGCTTGAGCACTTAAAGGACGAGGATATCGCCACGCTTATCGAGCGCGCGCTCGAGGCGCCGCAGGGTTTGAACGGCAAGTTCTCGGCCGATGAGGATACGGTTAAGACCATCTGCACGCTGGCTGCGGGCGACGCTCGCTCGGCGCTCACGACGCTCGAGCTTGCGAGCGAGATCGCCGTCACGCGTCCCGATACCGAGGGAACGCCAGCGCCGGCGGCGGGGGAGCGCTATCCCATCACTGTTGACGACGTGAAGATTGCCAACCCGCGCCGTGGCTTTTCGTACGACAAAAACGGCGACATGCACTACGACATCATCAGTGCGTTCATCAAGTCCATGCGCGGCAGCGACCCCGATGCCACGATCTATTGGCTCGCGCGCATGATCGATGCGGGGGAGGATCCAAAATTTATCGCTCGCCGCATTATGATTCAGGCTTCTGAGGATGTTGGCAACGCCGACCCGCAGGCACTATTGGTGGCGCATGCCGCGTTCAAGTCTGCCGAGGTCATTGGTTATCCCGAGTGCCGCATTAACCTGGCTCAGGCTGCGCTCTATGTGTGCCTGGCGCCAAAATCCAACGCGTGCGAGGCTTCGATCGATGCGGCGCTGGCCGATATCCATTCGAGTGGTCTTCGCGAGGTGCCCAGCTACCTGCGCGATCGCCATCGCCCGGGCAGCGATGAGTACGGTGTGTATAAGTATCCGCACGATTATCCCGAAGGCTGGGTCGATCAGCGCTACTTGCCCGAAGGCCTGGAGCGTGGTGCATTTTGGCAGCCTGCCGGTCGTGGCTGGGAAGAGTGGCGTGTAGAGCAAAGCGAGCGCGACCGTAGCGGTAACGCTCCCAAGTAGGTCATTGGCACCTCGCACATTCCCTTTGGGTATCTTTCCTCTTGTTTGGGGTACCATGAAGAGCGTCTGTATTTCGATTCCTTCGGGAGGCTTGTATGAGTCCCATTCAAATCGCCCTGCTGCTGCTCGCCGTTGCCGGCGTGTGGGCTGTTATCGAGCTCGCGCTCACGCTGCGCAAGACCCGTACCGTCGTCGACTCGCTCGACAAGACGGTGAGCGACCTTAACAATACGCTCGCCGAGGCACAGCCCGTGGTGGCAAAGCTCGATGGCGCTGTCGATGAGCTCACCCCCGCATTGGCACAGGTTGAGCCGCTCCTCAAGTCGAGTAAGACCGCCATCGACGCCTTGACTTCCAATCTTGTAGAGGTCGAAGCTGTGGTTCGTGACATTTCCGAGGTTACGGGCAGCGTGGCCGAGGCCAGCAATGCCGTATCGAGCGTGACCGACTCTGCCGCCGGCGCCGTGCAGAAGCTCTTCAATAAGGTGAAGGCTCCTGCAGCCGACGCCGATCGCAAGCTCGTCGCTGCCGCCGCCGAGGCCGAGCAGCCTACCGAGCGCGTTCTGATTGGTGAGGCTGAGGACGAGGTCGCCGATGGTGCGGATGCGGCTCAGAAGCCCGCAGCCAAGCCTGCTCAGTATTACACCTATACGCCAGCCGAGACCTCCGAGGAGTCCTGCGATGAGTAGCGAAGCAACCTGCCCCATTACGCTGAGCGTTGCCGGTGATCCGCGTCTCGCGCGCTTGGTGCGCATGACGGCCGCCAACGTCGGCGCCCTGTGCTCTATGTCCGTCGATCGCATCGAGGATATTCGTATGGCTGCTGAGGAAGCCTTTATCTTTGGCTGCACGGCCGTTAATTCCGACGATATCTCGATCAAATTCGATGTCGACGAATCGCATGTGGGCATGACCTTTACCTTTGGCGACCAGGCGACTGTCGATGAGGATGACCAGGCTGCCGTGTATGCCGAGCTCATTCTTGCAAGCGTGTGTGATTCCTACGAAAAGACTGCGGCGCCCTTAACGCTTTCCCTCGATCTCAAGGCGGATATCTAATATGACCGAACGTTCCCGGAGCGGCAAGACCGCTTGGGACAAGGAGAAAACCCGCGAGCTTTTTCGTCGCTATAAAGAGACCGGTGATCCGGACGCACGCGAGCAGCTCGTCATGTCCCATATGAACCTGGTAAGGTTTCTTGCCAACAAATTTAAGAACCGCGGCGAGCCGCTCGATGACCTTTTGCAGGTCGGCTATCTGGGCCTGCTCAAGGCTATCGACCGCTTTGACCCTGAGCGCGGACTTGAGTTCACGACGTTTGCCACGCCCACCATCCTGGGCGAGATTAAGCGCCACTTCCGCGACAAGGGCTGGAGCGTGCGCGTGCCCCGTCGCTTGCAGGAGCTCTCGGCCAAGGTTAACCAGGCCACCGACAAGCTCACCAACGAGCTTCAGCGTTCGCCCAAGGTTGAGGAAATCGCCGATTACCTGGGCGTGACCGTCGACGAGGTGCTCGAAGCCATGGAATCGTCCTCGGCCTACACCTCGGTGCCCATCGAAGCCCCCGGTGCGTCCGATTCCGACGATGCGCCTTCGATTCTCGATCGCTACGCCGACGACGACAACGAGCTTGACTTTACCGACGATCGCCTGGTAATCGAGGAAGCCATCCGCGATTTCTCGCCTCGCGAGCGCGAGGTTATCGAGCTGCGCTTCGTAAAGGGCATGACCCAGATCGAGATTGCCAAGAAGCTGGGCATCTCGCAGGTGCAGGTCTCGCGCCTGCTGCGCCGTACCCTTAAGAAGATTCAAGACAAGATTGACCCCGACGGAGTGATGGTTCGTTCATGAGTGAGCACC
>CABSMB010000081.1 GCA_902478705.1 uncultured Collinsella sp.
GCCTTGCGGATCGACCAGTCATTCTCGCCGATGCCGGCGGTAAAGGTGATGGTATCCACGCCCGCCATAGAAGCAATCATGGAACCGGCCTGCTGCATGGCCTTGTAGGCGAACATATCGAAGGCGAGCAGGCAGCGCTCGTCACCCTCGGAGGCGCGCGTACGGATGTCGCGGGCGTCGTTGGAGATGCCCGAGATAGCAAGCAGACCGGATTGCTTGTTCATCATGTCATCGACTTCCTGGTAGCTGTAGCCGCCCTCGCGCTGAAGATAGCACACGGTGGCCGGGTCGATGGAACCACAACGGGTGCCCATCATCAGGCCGTCGAGCGGCGTGAGGCCCATCGTGGTGTCGCGGCACACACCGTCCTCGATGGCGGCAAGCGAGGCTCCGTTGCCCAGATGGCACGAAAGCAGGCGATGGCAGCGCGAGCCCAGGATCTCCTTGGCCATCATCCACTCGTAACGGTGGCTCGTACCGTGCGCGCCGTACTTGCGCACGTGATACTTATCGCACACGTCCTTGGGCAGGGCGTAGGTGTAGGCGACCTCGGGCATGGTCATGTGGAACGAGGTGTCGAAGACGGCCACATTGGGCAGCTCCGGATACTTCTCGCGGCAGTATTCGATTGCCGCGGCCTCGCCGTAATTGTGCAGCGGGGCAAGCGGGGCCACCTCAAGGATCTTAGCCATGACCTCATCGTCGACGACCGCGGAATCATCGAAGTGCCAGCCGCCCTGAACGATACGGTGGCCGATGCCATCGATCGTAAAGTCGGTCTTCTCGAGCTCCTCGAGCACGCGCGCAATGGCGCAGCGATGATCGGGAAAAGGAATCTCCTCGGTCTGCTTGGCACCACCGTTCTCGGAGTGGCCAAAGACGCCCATCTCCGAGCCGATACGCTCACAGTTACCCTTGGCGAAAACCTCGCGGGTATCGGTATCCAAGAGCTGATATTTAAGGCTTGAGCTGCCGGCGTTGACAACAAGTACGTTCATGAGACTCCTTCGTGATTACAGTACGGTCGACAAACCTATAAGGCGGCCGTACCTTTAATAAGAAGTTATCAGAATTCAATAAATATCTATTAAGCTCTTCGCCCAAAGAGCATAAAAGGGGGCTGAACGGCACAAGGCCATCCAGTCCCCTCCCCTTGCATCAATTACTTGCCGCTGACGATGCGCTCGACGTCGGAGGCGATCATGAACTCCTCATCCGTAGGGATGACGAAGATCTTGACCTTGGAATCCTTGGCGGACAGGCACCAAGCGCCGTCGCCACGCAGGGCGTTGCGGGCATGGTCCATCTTGACGCCCATAAAGGCCAGACGGTCGGCCACGCCAGCGCGGACAGCCGGAGCGTGCTCGCCGATACCGGCGGTAAAGACCAGGGTGTCCATGCCGCACATAGAGGTAGCCATCTCGGCGGCCTTGGCGGCAATCTTGTAGACGAACATATCGAAGGCGAGCTGGGCCTCGGGGTCGCCGGCAGCGGCGAGCTCCTCAACGTTGCGGCAGTCGTTGGTCTTGCCGCCGGTCACAGCCAAAAGGCCGGACTTCTTGTTCATCATCTCGTCGACCTCGTCGAAGGTGTAGCCGCCCTCGCGCTGCAGGTAGCACACGGTAGCAGGGTCGATGGAGCCGCAGCGGGTGCCCATCATGACACCGTCGAGCGGGGTCAGGCCCATGGTGGTGTCCATGCACTTGCCGTCCTCGATGGCGCACAGGGAAGCGCCGGAACCGATGTGGCACACGACGACCTTGCGAGCCTCGCCGTTGGTCATCTCGGCAACCTTCTTGGAGATGTAACGGTAGCTGGTGCCGTGGGCGCCGTACTTACGGATATGCAGCTTGTCGCAGACGTCCTTGGGCAGGGCGTAGGTCTTGGCGACCTCGGGCATATTGAAGTGGAAAGCGGTGTCATAGACCGTGACGTTGGGCAGGTCGGGATACTGCTCGAGGCAGTACTCGATAACGTTGGCCTCGGGGTTGTTGTGCAGCGGGGCGAGCGGAGCGACCTCGCGGATCTTGGCAAGGACGTCCTCGTCAACGAGAGAGGAATCACCAAAGTACCAGCCGCCCTGAACGATACGGTGGCCGATGCCCTCGATCTTGACGCCGTTGGCCTCGAGGTCCTTCAGGACGACCTCGATGGCGACCTTGTGGTCGGGGAACTCGATGTTCTCGGTCACCTTCTTGGAACCGTTGGCAGCGTGGGTGAAGGTACCGCCGGTAAAGCAGACGCGCTCGCAGGAGCCCTTTGCGGACACCTTGTGGGACTTGGTATCGATGACCTGATACTTAAGGGTCGAAGATCCTGCGTTGACGACCAGAACGTTCATGTGTCTCCCTACTAACAGGCGGTGTGGCGCCGCCAGGTTACATACGCTTCAATAATAAACCCAAACGCCCTCGCGCTCGGGTTTATTGCGTTGATATATAAGTTATCGGTGCCCAAATACTCACGGCCTTTGACTTGTAAGACGAAATAGCGCAGGGATATACACCAGGGCAGAAATCCCGAGCGCAACAAGCAATACGACTCGAATGCCCGCAACGCTACTCAACACAGCGTTGAGCAGATAGAAAAGGATGGCACCAACCGCCACCATCTGGCTTTGAACCGAAATCAGCGAACAGCGCATCGATGAATCGGCAGCATTTTGGAAAACCGAGTATTTGATTGGGGCAAACAACGAGTACGCAACCGTCTGCAGCACATAGAACACGGGCAGCAAATTAGCCGGAGTAAGGGGGATCAAAAACAAAGCTGTCAATGCTAAGCGAATGATGCCGCAAATACGCGCAAAACAGCCCTTGTCGACACGAGCAATCACACTGGGCACGATAAACCCTATGGAGGCGGAGGCAAGGAGCTGGATCGCAATGGTCACGCCCGAAGCGACGGCATTCATTCCGCGACCCGCAAGCAGCAGCGAGAAAAAGTCTTCCAGGGCGACAAAAGCAAATGCCTGAGAACAGTCCATGATGAACGCCGAACGAAGAATGCCATTACACGCAATAGCGGCACCGATCATCTTCGGGCTAATTCCACGTTCAGGTGTCGCCGCAGTGCCCCCTCTTCGCATCTCAGGAATGCAGACAACAACAACCAACGTCAACACCATTGCGATGATATCTGCCGAAAGACCAATGAGATATGCACCGACAGACGAAATGAAACCGCCCACGCAAGCGGAGAGGGCATAAGAGGCATAGAAAACAAGTCGCTCAACGACATTAAGTCTTACGAGCTGGTCCTGAGAGACGCTGTCAATGTAAATCGCTTCGATGGATCCGCTCACACATGCAACGGCAAAACCCTTGAGAGCAAACGCACCGATTAAAAGCAGAGGAGATCGGACGATGAGCAGGGCGGCGTAGTACCCAAGCATTCCCACAATGCCAACGAGGCCGCTTGTCTTTCGTCCAAACCTATCAGCAATATAGCCAGTGGGAACTTCTAGGATGAACTTGCTCACTTGGTATGCAATCATCATGCTAGAAATCGCTACCATCGAAAGCCCGACGAACTCAAGGTAGACAGTTAGAAAATACAAGATGGTGCTGAAGTTCGACAGAAAAACGAATGTCATATAAAGCAAAACCGTACGGTTTTTCATGCTCCGCCCTCCAAGAGCCAGCAATCTAAATCGGATTCTTGGAAAAGCATGAGGGCAAAGCTGTCAGCTATGTGTTACAAGGCGTCAATAATCACTTGACGTCTCGAAGCCAATTAATCTCACGAAGCAAGATGACGCAATAGGTGCAGAAAAACCGTCTGGTGTCGATCAGTCCAGGAATTTTGCCGATAGCAAAAGTAGATAGGCAAGGTTACATCACGCGAGCCTTCAATGGAGCACTCACTCACTTCTGATCCATCCGACGCAAGAGAGGACCCAGACAAACTCAATATCAATCCCCCGGCTTGAAGAAACTCGGTCTGAGCCCTGCTTCCGTATTCAACATCACGGAAGCGAAAATTGACGAGCTGGGCTTCAGGGCATTGATTGATTGCATTGAGACAGGGTGACAAATTAATGGGAACAGCGAGCCTGCCGCCCAGTAACTCGCGAATGGTCATGGCGCCCACAGATAGATGACCCGCTGGGCATGAAAGAACCTTGAGCTCCTTTTCACCCAAATATTTTGAAGAAAGAACGCTATCCCGTGGTTCCTCGAACGAGATAGCCGCGTCCGAAATTCCAAGTATAAGTGATTCAAAGCATGTTGCCGTTGGCTGATGCCACACATCAAGATGAATCTGAGGGTGCGAGCGTTCAAACGAGTCATACCAGTTTTCGGCAAAAAGACGCCCCCGCCCATGAAGGCAGGGGGCGTAAAGACGGAAGTGGCCGTCGGGCGAGACGCCGTCGTCCCTCGATTGGGCGTACTTTTTGAGATCGTCGACTTGTGCCAGGATCACGCGTGCACGACGCACAAATTCTCTGCCCGCCGGAGACAAAACAGCCTCCCCCGCCGATCGGTCGAGCAAAACAATCTGATACTCAGATTCCAACTTTTTGATTGCCGACGAAACGGCCTGCGGACTCACATGAACCGCGCGAGCTGCTTTGCGCACGCCGCCATGGTTCGCTACCGCTTGAAGGTATTCGAGTTGAGAAAGCTGCATAGGTTACTCCAAAGGCAGCCAAGTCGACGGGCTACGCGCCCTCAGATGAGGTTCTCGCCCAGGTTCTTGCCGCCGAGGATGTGCATGTGGAAGTGCATGACGGTCTGACCGGCATTGACGCCCTTGTTGGAAATGACGCGGAAACCGTCCTCTAGGCCCTTGGCCTTGGCGACCTCCTGGATGGCGTGAGCCATGGCGCCCATGGTCTCGGCAGGCACGTTGTCGGCGATGTCGCTGTAGTGCTTCTTGGGGATCACGAGCGTGTGGACCGGCGCCTGGGGGTTGAGGTCGTCGAATGCGATGACTTGGTCGTCCTCATAGACAACGGTCGAGGGGATCTCGTGGTTGGCGATTTTGCAGAAGATGCAATCACACATGGTTGGTTCCTTTCTCACAGACCAAGGTAATTATATTTGGTCGAGATGGTTAGAACGAGAGGTTGTCGTCGGTGTTGGCGGCCTCGCCGTCGGCGAGCACGTCGTTGCCGTCGACGTCCTTAAGGAGCACCGAGACCTTCTGCTCGGCATCGGACAGGCGGGTGCGCAGGCTCTTGAGGAGCTCAACGCCGCGGGTGTAGCTCTCGAGCGACTCCTCGAGCTCCATATCACCCGACTCCAAGCTGCGGATGATGAGTTCCAGCTCCTGCGAGGCCTGCTTGTACGTAAGCTGCTCGACCGGGGTCTTCTCTGCCATATCTATTTCCTTTCCTAAAGGTTTATCGCTATGAAACGCGGCCTACTCGACCGCATCGACCGTTGCCGCCACATTGCCGTCTGCCATGCGCACGCGGATGGCGTCGCCGGGCTTAAAGGTCTTGGCGCTCGTAGCCACCCCATCATCGCTGTACGCGATGGAGTAACCGCGGGCAAGTACCTTGAGCGGCGACAGGGCATCGAGCGACGCGGCAGCTCGGCCTAAGTCGGACGCAGGCTTGCTGAGCATCGTACGTCCCTGATGCTCCAGGCGGGAACTCGCAAGCATGAGCGCGTGGCGCTTACCATCGAGCCCCGAGGTGCTTGCGATCAAGCGCTCGGGCAGACGCTCGAAGTTGGAGCGGAAGGCCCCAACCGAACGCGTTATGGCGCCCGACAGTCGATCGGCAGTCAGCGCAAGCTCAGACTCGCGACGCTCGACCATAAACGTTGGATCGTTGAGGCACGGGCGGCATGCGGCGGCATCGAGGGCATCGCCCAAGCGAGCCGTATAGGTGTCCCAGGCACGACGACCGCGCTGGTCGAGCATTTCCAGATCGACCTGATCCGACCCGATCATCGAAGCCATCGCGGCACCCAGACGTTGATGGCGCGTCTCGAGCACGTCGGCCAACTCCGTCATAGCCGGTGCCACCGATTCCGCCGCTGCCGTTGGCGTGGAGGCGCGACGGTCGCTCACCATGTCGCAAATCGAGGTATCAGGCTCATGCCCAACGCCCGTCACCACAGGCACGGGACAAGCTGCCACCGCACGGGCAAGCTCCTCGTCGTTAAAGGTCATGAGGTCCTCGAAGGAACCGCCGCCACGCACGAGCAAAACGCAATCGGGCGCCGGCGTAATGGCAGCGGCGCGGTGCAAGCCTTCAATAAGCTCTGCCGGCGCACCCTCGCCCTGGACCTTTGCGCCCACGCAGACAAGCTCGACGAGCGGGTTGCGACGGCGCAGCGTACGCTTGACGTCGTCGATCACGGCGCCAGAAAGCGAGGTGACGACCGCCACGCGTGAGCAGAACACCGGGATACGGCGCTTGCGCGCTTCGTCCATCAGGCCCTCGCGGCGGAGCTTTTCGGCCAGTT
>CABSMB010000082.1 GCA_902478705.1 uncultured Collinsella sp.
CCGCGTCGGTATGGCCGGCAAACGAGAGGAGCACCTCGTAGCACACGTACAGCATGCCCGAGGCTTTGGGGTCAATTGCCAAGACTGCGTTGCTCGACACCGGGGCGGGATCGATGGAAAACGCCGTGGTCGCCAACAGCGCGAGCAAAAATGCGATGAGCGTCTGCTTGGCGGGGTAGCGCTTAAACCAGACGATGCGGGCAGCGTCGCGCGCAGCCGTTGTGGAGAGGTCGGAATCCTTCACAGTCCGAAAGCCTTTCTAGAAACCTATCAAACTCGGCAAGACCACCACAAAGGTGCCTGTCCCCTTTGTGGTGGTTTTGGTGGTTAGGCGTCCAGGTAGACGCGCTGGGGCTGGTTGCGGTGTCGGGCGAAGATGATGAGCGCCAGGCCCGCGATTACGAGCGGCAGGCTCAGCAGCTGACCCATGGTGATGACGCCGCCCAGCAGATAGCCCAGCTGCGCATCGGGCACGCGCACAAACTCAATCAAAAAGCGAACGATGCCGTAGCCCATCACAAAGACGCCCATAAACGTACCCTGGGGCAATAGCGGCTTTTTGCGGCTGAGCACCTGCAGGATGCAAAAGAGCACGATGCCCTCAAGAAACGCCTCGTAGAGCTGGGAGGGATGGCGCGGCATATCGCCCGCGGTGCCGCCAAAGATCACGCCCCAGGGCAGATCGGTCGGCTTGCCCCACAGCTCGCCGTTGACAAAGTTGGCGCAGCGCCCCAGGCACAGGGCCAGCGGAGCACCGATGACCGCGAGGTCTGCCAAAGTCCAGGCGTCGAGCTTGTACATGCGGCACACGATGATGCCGCCCAAGATGCCGCCCACCAGGCCACCGTGGAAGCTCATGCCTCCCTCGTTGGTGGCAAAGATCTCGAGCGGGTGGGCCAAATAGTAGCCATCACCGTAAAAGACGACGTAAAACAGGCGCGCGCCGATAATTAGGCCAAAGACCGCGCCGACCACGACGCTCGTCAGGTCATCAATCGTAATGTCGAAGCCCCAACGACGTTGCGTGCGGTACATAACGACCGCCGTGAGCAGAGCGCCGACCACGTAGGCCAGACCGTACCAGTAGATGGTGATGGGGCCCGCCGAGATCGCGACGGGATCAAGCATATGGTAGAGGTCGTTGAGCATATCGATCCCCTGCTCCCTACATACAAATGCGGCCGCGGGCCTTACGCTCGCAGCCGCATATTTGGGCGTAACGTCTATGCGGAGCGTACCGTCCGCAGCTTTCGCATCTTAGAACGGTGCGTACTCGTCGTACAGGTCCTCGGCCTCGCCGGAAGCATTGACCTGCTCAACGCGGGTAACGCCGGGCACGTGCTCCTTCAGGATGCGCTCGATGCCCATGGAAAGGGTTAGCGAGCTCATGGGGCAGCCGGCACAGGCGCCCTGCAGCTCCAGCTTGACGACGCCCTCGTCGTCGACGCCCACATACTCCATATCGCCACCGTCGGCCTGCAGGTTGGGGCGAATCTCTTCAAGAACCTTCTTAAGCAGCTCTTCGTTAACAGCCACAGGGGCTCCTTTCTCACAACAACGCGGGCACGCCCGCGGACAGAAGCTATGTTACTACAGCCATGTACCCGCTCACGAGCCGTCCATGCGCGCAGACGCGACTTTCACGAGTAGTCAATTTGGGACGGGGCTCTTTTGGCTGTTTTGCCGCCAGCTGGCGTTGGCACGCGCTACTGCTGAGCCTGTCCCCCGGTACCAATCTGGACATCGACGATGACCTGGCGGTAGCTGATGCCGCAGGAGTCGAGAATGCGGCGGCTGATACGGCCGTCATCGGTGTCGGCATACTTGTTGTCCAGGTAGACGACCTCGCCCACGCCCACCTGCGCCAGGATCTTGGCGCAGTCGTGGCACGGGAACAGCGTGACGTAGACCGTGGAACCCTCAAGGTCTTTGAGCGAGCCGCGGTAGTTGAGCACGGCGTTTGCCTCGGCATGCACCACGTAGTTGTGCTTGTCCTGCAACGGGTCATCGCTCGTGCCCCACGGGAAAAAGTCATCGTTGAGTGCCGAGGGCGTACCGTTGTAGCCCACCGAAAGGATGCGGTGGTTGGTGTTGGCGATGCACGCGCCCACCTGCGTGTTGGGGTCCTTACTGCGGCGCTGCGCGGCGATGGCCACGCTCATAAAGAACTCATCCCAGCTAATAACGTCGCGGCGCTTGCCCGACGCAGTTTGATGAAGATCGTCCGACATGCCAGACACCTCCGAAATCGCAATAGTTTGACCCATTGTAGCAGGTGAAAGGTAGGGGCGCTTATCCCACCGCCCCATCGCTACGCGCGGCGGGGCTTTTGGTTGATGTGGTAGAGCTCGGCGAGGCCCCGCAGCGTCAGCGCGTCGTCGACCGTCAGACTGTGACCGACCAGCGCCGCAAGCGCCTTGGCATCGTCGCCGGTAATGACGATGGGCACATCGCCCTCCCCCGCGGCCTTGGTCGCGCGCATCTCGGCAAGCACCATGTCGAGCATGCCGTCGATACGGGCCACCTCGCCCAAGACCACGCCCGAGCGCATGGCCTCGCGCGTGTTGCGACCGATCACATGCGTGGGTGCCGAGGGCTCGACCTGCGGCAGGCGCGCCGCAGCGGCCGAAAGCGAGCGGGCGCCAAGTGCCAGACCCGGCGCGATGACGCCGCCGACAAAGGTGCCGTGTGCATCGATGACCTCGATATTGGTCGTCGTGCCCAGGTCGATCACGATGCACGGCGAACCGTAGACGGCGCGGGCCGCCACGGCGTCGGCGATGCGGTCGGGGCCGATCTCGGCCGGATCGTCGTAGTGCACGGGCATGCCGGTCTTAAGTCCCGGCCCCACGGTGAGCACGCGCCCCGTGCAGGTACGGGAAAGTGCCACCTTCCACGGGCGCTCGAGCGCCGGGACCACGCAGCTCAGCACAGCAGCCGCGGGCACAAGCGCACCCGGCATGCCCGCATCGGCCGCCAGTGCGGCCATGACCTGCACGAGACGCATGCGCGCTTCGTCGGCCGTAATACGGGCCGGCGTGGTGATCTCGCACGTCGCAAGCGGACATTCCTGCGCCGCGGCCGAATCCTCGGCAAACAGGCCAAAGCGAATGAACGTATTGCCCACGTCGACCGTCAATATATATGCGCACCCATTAAGCATCGTCGGCGCTCCTTTCGTCTGCCCAGCAGTATATCGCCTACCCAAATTGACTACCAAGACAGCTAAAAAGCCCCGTCCCAAATGGGCTGCCTTGCGGCTATACTGGTGCGCGGTCGTTTGTGAGCTCACGCGGCGGCCCTTGGTAACCCGACTTCCCGCGCCGTATCCGTAACGGCGCCCCCGGGGGAAGCGGATATACGCAAAGGAGTTATATATGAGCAATCCCTCGAACCGCGCCTCGATGCGCGGGCAACTTACGTTGCGCGGCGTCGTCATCGGCGTCCTTGGCTGCGTGATCATCACGGCAAGCTCGGCCTACACTGCCCTCAAGATGGGCGCACTCCCCTGGCCGATCATCTTCGCCGCCGTCATCTCACTGTTCTTCCTGAAGCTCATGGGCAACGCCAGCCTCAACGAGGCCAACGTCACCCACACCATCATGTCCGCAGGCGCCATGGTCGCCGGCGGCCTGGCGTTTACCATCCCGGGCGCCTGGATGCTGGGCTATGCCGACCAGATCAGCTGGCTCGATATGTTTATCGTGGCACTCGCCGGCACCATCCTGGGCCTGTTCGCAACGGCACTCATCCATCGTCACTTTATCGTGGACGCCGCGCTCGAGTTCCCCACCGGCAACGCCGCAGCCCAGACCCTGCGCGCGACCGAAGCCGGCGGCAAGACCGGCAAGCAGCTCTTTGGCTCCATGGCCATCGCAGGCATCTACAGCGTGCTGCGCGACGCTCTGGGCGTGGTGCCCAGCATGCTGTGCACGCTCAATATCCCCGGCGTGACCTTTGCCATCTACAACTCGCCCATGTTGCTGTCCATCGGCTTTTTAGTGGGCTTCGCCCCCGTCGCCTTCTGGTTTGCCGGCGCGCTGCTGGGCAACTTTGGCATCATCGTTGGCGGCACCGCTGCCGGCCTGTTCGATATTGTGACCGCGCAGGGTATCGTCAAGTCCCTCGGTATGGGCCTTATGATGGGCTTTGGCGTCGCCGTCGTCCTTAAGGACATTTTGCCGCAGGTCGCCGGCATCATCCGCGGCATTACCGCCGACAGCTCCACCGACACCGACGAGCAATCGCTCATCTCGGGCTCCCTTAAGCTCGACGCCGGCATCATCGGCCTGGGCACCGCCGCCATCGCCGTGATCGTCGCCATCGCGCTCGACCTCGGCCCCGTTCCGGCCGTCATCGTCACGCTGTTCACCTTTGTCACCACCATCATGAGCGCTCAGAGCTGCGGCCAGACGGGTATCGACCCCATGGAGATCTTTGGCCTCATCGTCATGCTCATCGTGGCTGCTTTTGCCCAGATCGCTCAGGTCAAGCTGTTCTTTATCGCCGGCATCGTGGCCGTGGCGTGCGGCCTTGCGGGCGACGTCATGAACGACTTTAAGGCCGGAGCCGTACTGGGTACCAACCCGCGTGCACAGTGGGTCGGCCAGGCCATTGGCGGCATCGTGGGCGCCCTGGTCGCTGCCGCCGTCATGGTCGCGCTCGTCACCGCCTATGGTCCGGACGCCTTCGGCCCCGACAAGAGCTTTGTGGCCGCGCAGGCAAGCGTGGTCGCCACCATGGTCTCGGGCATCCCGAGCGTGCCGTGGTTTGCGGGCGGCTTTATCGCCGGCATCGTCATGTACTGGCTCGGCATTCCCGCCATGATGATCGGTCTGGGCGTGTACCTGCCGTTCTACATGTCGCTCACGGCCTTCTTGGGCTCCTGCGTCAAGCTCGCCTACGACAAGTGGGCCGCACACCGCGACGCCACCGCCGGTCTTTCGGACGAGGAAAAGGCCGCCAAGGACGCCGCCTTCCAGGAGCAGGGCCTGGTTGTCGCCAGCGGCCTGCTGGGCGGCGAGTCCATCGTCGGCGTTATCCTGGCGTTTGTCTCCGTGGGCTTGAGCCTGCTGGGCTAAACCCAATAACAACGCACCCGCGCAGAGCGCGGGGTCGGAGACCATCCGGCCCCGCGCTTTTTGTCTATTTGACTCTTATGATCCTCACGGCGTTTTTAGTCATGCCGATTGGCCTGACTTCCAGGTCAACAAACCCTGTCTGACACCTCGCTCAACGCGGTGTAGAGTAAAGACGACGGGCGGGATACGCGGCACGTGCCAGAACGAGGTGGACATGGAACTCGATAAACAACAGATCAAGCGGCTGCGCGAGCGCCATCATCGGCGCCATGGCATCCGCCCCGCCCACAGCGAGGCCATGGAGAACGCAAGCCGCTTTCTAAAGCAGGCATTCAACATTCGCGAGGGACGCGCGCCCTATCACGTGATTCGCAAGCGCTTTGTAAACGGGGCGCGCCTGACTGGCTCTCACCTGTGCATCCTGATCATTGCCATGCTGATCGCGAGCATCGGCCTCGATATCGACTCGGATATCGCCATTGTAGGCGCCATGCTCATCTGCCCGCTCATGGGCTCGGTCCTTGCCATGGCATACGGCATCGCCACGCTCGACCGCGAGATTACCGTCGAGGCCATCGCGAGCTTGGCCCTACAGATGGCCTTTTGCCTGGTCACGTCCACGTTGTACTTTAAGCTCTCACCCCTTGGCACCACCACGGCCGCCATCATCGACAATTCGACACCGACTGTGTGGGACCTTGCCGTCGCGCTCGCGGGCGGCTTTGCGGGTGGTCTGGGCAACTCGCGCGACCAGGAACCCGCCACGCTCATCGCCGGCGTGGCCGTGGCGACCGCGCTCATGCCGCCCCTGTGTGCGGCGGGCTATGGCATCGCCATCGCAAGCGGGTCACTGTTTCTCTCGGCGCTTTATGAGTTTGGCATCAACGTGGTCTTTATCGCACTGGCCGCCGAAGCCGTGCTGCTTCTTTTGCGCGTGCCGCTCAAGCGCGACCTGAACGGCGACGGTATTGTGACTGCAGAAGAAAACGCCGAGGTCGACGAGCTATCGCGCAAGGTGCGCCGCCGCATCATCGTGGGCACGGTAGTCTTTGCTATCCCCTGCATTGTTATGACGGCGGGGTCTATTGGCTCGGCGCAGGCCGGCGTGCAGGACGGCTACGGCGTCACCGAAACCACGCGCGAGCTTGCGGCGGTGCTGCCAGGCTTTAAGGATTACACCGTCGCCGTCGAGACCTCGGCCACCGAAGGCGACGAGGAGGGCATCGTCGAGCGCGAGATCGTCGCCCATGTGACGACAAGCGAGGCGCTCGGGGCGCACGACCGCCGCGTTGCCCGCAAGCTCATCGACCTCAACGTGCCTGAACT
>CABSMB010000083.1 GCA_902478705.1 uncultured Collinsella sp.
GTCGGAGCCATGGATGAGTCGCTGGGCTCCTCGCTGCGCGCGGACCTGGTTGCGGGCACGTCGTTCTCGGGTGCGGCGGACGCCATCAATGCCGAGGCCAAGCGACTGCGTGAGACAGAGGGCTGCAACGTTATCGTCTGCATCGCGCACACGCTCAACGCCAAGACCTTTGCCGCACAGCTCAATGGCGTCAATGCTCTGGTCGCGGGCCACGAGCACATCAACTTAGACGAGAACGTGACGGGGGCCGATGGCAAGCCGGTCCGCGTCGTCGAGGCGGGCAGTGCCTTTGCCGAGGTTGGTCTGCTTTCCATTCCCTATGAGTACGACACCAAGGGTACCGAATCCACCAACGACGACATAGTGACGGTCTCCGCAGGCGGCAGCGCCGAGACGCTCTACGCCGCCAAGGACGTCGACGGCCTTTTGGCAGACCCTAACAACCAGAACATCCTTGATGAGGTCCGCAACAACAAAATCAAGCCGCTCGACGACGCCTTTGAAATCGAATCGAACAAGGTGCTCGGCACATCCGCCACTGACTATTTCTATGGCGAGGACGCCGCGGGCACACATGGCTGGGAGATGGTGCGCACTACCGATTTCCGTCCCAGTGAAGCAGGCGACACCGCTAAAGCCCAGACCATCGGACATGTGATCTGCGGTTCCTATCTTAATTTGACGGGCGCGGACCTTGCTATCGAAAACGCTGGCGGCATCCGCGGCGGCATCGCGGCGGGAAACGTGACCGCCGGCGACGTCATCGCCGTCTCGCCCTACGGCAACACCTTGGAGACCTGGACCATGACCGGCGCGGACTTCCTCACAGCGCTCGAGCACTCGCTGGAAATTAGCGACGAATGCAATGACAGTTACGAGAAGCAGCAAGCCTACGTCGCAGCCGGCCACACCGAGCAGGAAGCCCAGGACATGTACAAGTGGCCCGACGACTCCGGCAGCGTTCTTTCCTTTGGCGGCATCAACGTAACAATCGACTGGACGCAGTCCGAAGACAAGCGCATCGTAAGTGCCACGCTCACCAAAGACGGCAGCACGCTCGACCCCGCCAAGACCTATACCGTCGCCACCAACAACTACATCATTACCAACACGACCGACTTCCCCACCTTCGCAAACGCCAAGAAGCTCACCGAATGGGGTACGTGTGAGGCAGCGCTGAGGGCACTGATTGGGCAGAATGGTTGGGAGACCAAGATGGCCGGGCTCGCCGGCACCATCAGCTTCGGCTCCGCAGCCGTGGACCCCACGCCCAATCCGAATCCAACGCCTAAGCCCTCACCCAAGCCCGGCACGGCAATCATGCAGGTCACCGCCAAGAAGACGACCGGCAAGCTTGCCGCAACGGGAGACCGCACGCTGGCCGTGGTCGGCGCATGCTTCATCGGCGGCATCGTCATGGTCGTCCTCGGCATCATCTGGAAGCGTCACCACTAAGGCATGCCGCTAAATCTTGGAGCCCGTACAGCGCCGAGTCTTATATCAAGCACAGAAGCCTGTCCGAATTTGATCGGACGGGCTTCTTGTTGGGTATCATGGTTGAACGATTATGAGGAGGTTTCCCTACATGGAATTGTTTGAGCCAATTCTTCATTTCTTTGCACAACGATGGGTCCACAACATCATCTGGGCAGGTATCTTGGCTATCGGCACCGCCGTTGCCGCCAAGGTCGCGTCCAAGACCCTGCGCCACCTGCTTAACCGCGACGATAACCCACTCCCTTCATCCAGCATCTTCATCAACATCGCGCGCGCCGTCATATGGACGATCGGCGGCAGTTTTATCCTCGACAACTGCTTTGGCGTTAACGCAAACGCCCTCGTCGCCGCTCTTGGCGTCGGCGGCATCGCCATCTCACTCGGCTTTCAGGACACGCTTTCAAACCTCATCGGCGGCATGCAGGTGACGTTTATGGGCATCATCAAGCCCGGCGACAATATCGAGGTCGGCGGCGTTTCGGGCGTGGTCCAAGACATCACCTGGCGCCATACGACCATCGAGGACGCCTGCGGGCAGACCATCATCGTCCCCAATTCAAACATCTCCAAGAACACGCTCGTGCATTTGATGCCCTTTGGACGCGTGGCCGTCCCCGTTGCCGTAAAGGACACGTCCAAGTGGGCCTCGCTGGACGCGCTGGCAGATGAGCTTACCGACGCCACCAAGGCCGCGGTGCTTCCCATCTCTGGCTTTGACAAGGAGCCGTACGTGCTCTTTAGCGAGATCGGCGACTTTGGCATCAAGGGCAAGATCATCTTTATCGTCAGCGACGATAGCACCACCTTCACGGCGGCCGACGGCTGCATCCGCGCCATCGCCCCCATCATCGCCTAAAACCACCACAAAGGGGACAGGCACCTTCGTGGTGGTTTCGCATCGTGGTACCATGGTTTATATCGTTGTTTAAACGACTAAGGGAGTAGACACCATGGAAGAGGCCTATCGTCAAGCACGCAAGCGCGGCGAGCAAGGACGTCGACGCGCCATCAGCCAAAGCGAGCACCCGTACCTTACGGACCTCGATAGCCTCGTCGCCCAGCTCCCCTTGGGTCAGCGAGAGAACGTCGGCCTAAGGGACATTCCGCTCGAAATGGTCGTCGGCACGGTTACCAAGGGCCGTCAGTCTGCCTTTTCGTGCAACTTTATGCCCCTGTTGCCATTTAACACCGAGTTCGCCCGCAAGTGGTCCAACCTCTACGACATCCAGGTGACCGAGGGCTATCGCGACCCCATCATCGTCACCGAGTTCATGCATCGGTTTTACGTCCAGGAGGGCAACAAGCGCGTCAGCGTCCTCAAATTTCTGGACGCCCCGACGGTTTCGGCCAAGGTCACCCGTCTCTACCCCGGCACATGGGATTCCGTCGAAAGCCGCCTGTACGGCGAGTTCTGCGCGTTTTGGCGCGTCTGCCCCCTATACGAAATCGAGTTCTCGCGCGAGGGAAGCTACGAAACGCTCGCCAAGATGCTCGGTCAGAACCTTGTCGAAAAGTGGCCGCAGAAAAAGGTCGACTACCTGCGCCACACCTTCCTACTCTTTAAGCGCGCCTACCTTCGCGCGGGCGGCGACCATCTGGACATTACGCCCGCCGACGCCATGCTCGTCTACCTCAATGTGTACAACCAGGACCGCCTGCTGGATACGCCGACGGATATCGTCCTAAACCGCCTATGCAAGATTTGGCGCGAGCTGGTCATTGCCGGCAAAAATGACGAGGAGAAGGTCGATCTTGTCGAGGCGCCGAGTGTCGATGAGGAAGAGGCGCTCGCCAAGTCCACCTCCGGCGTGCTCAACTTCTTTATGGGCAAGACCGTCTACTCGGCGGCCAACCCCCTGCGCATCGCCTTTATCCATGAGTTCCCCTGTGCGACGTCGAGCTGGGACAGCCTGCACGACCAAGGGCGTCAATATCTCGATGAGCACTTTGGCGGCATCGTGCGCACCGAGGCATTCGAGAACTGCCACGATCCGGACGTGTTCTACGCCGCCGTGGAAACGGCTGTCAAACATGGAGCTAACGTCATCTTCTCGACCTCGCACCGCCTGATGGAATACACGCTCAGGGCTGCCGTCGAGTATCCCCAGGTAAGATTCCTCAACTGCTCTATCGGCCTTCCCCACCAAAGCGTCCGTTCGTACTTTGGCAAAATGTACGAGGCCAAGTTCCTCCTGGGCGCCCTTGCGGCCAGCATGGCGGACAACCATCGCATTGGCTACCACGCGTCGGTCTTTGCGTCGGGCGCGCTTAGCGAGATCAACGCCTTTGCCATCGGCGCCTCGCTGCTCGACCCTCGCGCGCAGGTAATCCTCACCTGGGGCGATGTGCCCGCCGGCGGTCTTGCCGAGGCCATGTGCCGCGAAGGCGTGAGTGTTATGACCGGCGCCGACATGTCAAAGTCGCTCGAAGACCCCACGGCCTACGGACTTCACCGCCTGGTCGATGGCAAGGTCGTCGGCATCGCCATGCCGGTATGGAACTGGGGCCGATACTACGAGCTTATCGTGCGAAGCCTGCTGCATGGCACCTGGGATGAGACCAGTGACGACAGCCAGGTTCGCGCCGTCAACTACTGGTACGGCATGAGCTCGGGCGTTATCGACATTCGCTACGCTCCGGGCCTGCCCTATCAGACGCGCAAGCTTGTTCAGCTACTGCGCAATGGCATCGTCGAGGGCTCCATCAATCCATTTGGCGGCGAGCTTCATAGCCAAGACGGCGTGGTGCAGATCGAGGGCTTTCCCCCGCTGCCGAGCACGCAAATCGTCGAGATGGACTGGCTGGCCGACAACGTGGTAGGTTCCATTCCGCAGCCCAACGATGAGCCGAAGGTCCGCGCCCTATGAAGATCCTTGCCGTAGCCGATACAGAAGAACGATGCCTTTGGGAGTGTTTTCACAAGGAACGCATTGAGGGTGTTGACTTGATTTTGTCAGCTGGCGATCTGGACCCGGACTATCTTGAGTTTTTGGTCACCGTCATCAACAAGCCGCTCATCTACGTGCGCGGCAACCACGATGACCGCTATGCACGTCATGCACCGGGTGGATGCATCTGCGTCGAAGACACCGTGTACGTGTATCGCGGCGTCCGCATTGCGGGGCTTGGCGGCTCCATGCGCTATCGAGATGGTGCCAACATGTACACCGAGCGCGAGATGGCCAAGCGCATGCGCAAGCTGTCCCGCAAAGTGAGGATGGTCGGCGGCTGCGACATCTTGCTCACCCATGCACCCGCCGCCGGCGTGGGCGATCTGGATGATCTGCCACATCGAGGATTCGAATGCTTTAACACGGCGCTCGAGTCCTGGGGGGCCGACTATATGGTGCACGGGCATGTGCACCAATGCTATGGCCACGACTTTCAGCGTGAGCGTCGGCATGCATGCGGGGCAACAATCATCAACGCCTGCGGCTATACGCAGTTTGAACTTGACGAAGCGCACTACCCTATCCGTGGCTGGCAGGCAGCCTGGCTCAATTCGCAAACCATGCGCCGCGAGCTCAAGCGCCACGAGGCCATCGAGTCCTCTACCGCCAGAACACTCTGGTAACCACCATAAAGGTGCCTGTCCCCTTTGTGGTGGTTTTGGCCCGAGATAGCAAGAAACCCGGTCCTGCACGAGGCAGAACCGGGTTTCTTTAGCAATGCTTGCTTTGCTCAGGCAGTAACTGTTAGTTACTCAACCAGGAAGTCGCGCTGGACAGCGGGATCGACCTTGACGCCAGGGCCCATGGTGGAAGACACGGAGATGGACTTGACATACTTACCCTTAGCAGAAGAGGGCTTGACGCGCAGAATCTCGGTGTACAGGGCAGCGTAGTTCTCGACGAGCTGCTGCTCAGAGAAGGACTTCTTGCCCAGGGGCACGTGGCAGATGCCGTAGCGGTCGGCGCGATACTCAACGCGGCCGGCCTTGAGCTCGGAGACCATCTTGGCGACGTCCATGGTAACGGTGCCGAGCTTGGGGTTCGGCATGAGGCCACGGGGACCAAGGATCTTACCGATACGGCCAACCTTGGCCATCATGTTCGGCGTGGCGATAGCGGCGTCGAAGTTGATCTCGCCCTTCTGGATCTGGGCGACGAGCTCGTCGGAACCGATGATGTCGGCGCCGGCAGCCTCGGCCTCGCGAGCCTTCTCGCCCTCGGCGAAGACGGCAACACGAACGGTCTTGCCGGTGCCGTGGGGCAGAGAGATGGAACCACGGATGTTCTGGTCAGCCTTACGAGTATCGATGCCCAGACGGAAGTGGGCCTCGACGGTCTCGTCGAACTTGGCGGTGTCGAGCTCCTTGATGAGCTTGGCAGCCTGAAGGGGGGTGTAGAGCGTGGCGCGGTCGATCTTCTCGGCAGCGGCGTTATAGCTCTTACCATGCTTAGCCATGTGCATTACCTCCTGTGGTTAAACGGGCTTATGCCCTCCCACATCGTATCGTGTGCCCTATTGCACACATATAACGGGCGCCCCGGTCGGAGCACCCGTCATTACCTAAAGAAATCGCTACTCAGCGATGGTGACGCCCATGGAACGGGCGGTACCGGCGATGATCTTCTTGGCGGCGTCAATGTCGTTGGCATTGAGGTCCGGCATCTTGATCTCGGCGATCTTGGTGAGCTGCTCCTGGGAGAGCTGACCAACCTTGTCGGCCTGGGGCTTAGCAGAACCAGACTTGAGGTTCAGCTCCTTCTTGATGAGGTGAGCCGCCGGCGGGGTCTTGGTGATGAAGGAGAAGGACTTATCCTCGTAGACAGAGATCTCAACGGGGATGATGTCGCCCTTCTTGTCCTGCGTCTCGGCGTTAAAGGCCTGGCAGAACTGCATGATGTTCGCGCCAGCAGCGCCCAGGGCGGGGC
>CABSMB010000084.1 GCA_902478705.1 uncultured Collinsella sp.
GCCTGGATGTGTTCCCGTGTGTTGACGAGGCCATTCTGAGCGACCTGCTCGCCTCGCTGGCACAGGGTGCCGATCGCGTTGACGAGGCACGTCGCGTTGCCTCGGCCCGACGCGACCTGTGCTGGTACGACGATGTCGCCTGCTATTATCAGGTGCTTTTGGCACTGGCAGAAATGGCCGCCTTTAAGCGTGACCATTCGGGTGGGTTCCATATTGCGCAGGCAACCGAGGTGTGGGAGGCCTACACCACGGATTGGTGGCGCATGGACGCCGCCTATCGCGCGCTGCGTCAGGCTAACGAGCGTTGCAAGCTGCGTGGCGTCGACCTGCTGGAAGAGCCCGAGCGCCGTGCGGTCGAGTGGGCCGAGAACGTCTACGTTAACTGGTATCTGACCGAGAGCAACGCGTGCTGGGCCAATGCCGCCCAGGCGCAGTGGCGCGATGCCGGCTATGTTGAGGGTGTTGCTCGCCAGGACCTGTTCTATTGGGAGACGCTGCCCACGTATGCCGGCAGCGCCAAGGCCAAGGTGGTCCTGATTAGCGATGCGCTGCGCTACGAGGTGGCACAGGATGTGGCGGCTGCTCTGGAGCGTGAGCGCGGCGGCGAGGTCCGCACGGGCAGCGTGCAGGCGATGTTCCCCTCCATTACCGAGATGGGCATGCCGGCGCTGCTGCCGCATCAGGGCATGACGCTCAACGTGGAAACGGGTGCCGTGTTGCTTGATGGCATGTCGACGAGCTCTACGGTCGAGCGCCAAGCGGTGCTGCAGGCGGCCGCGCCTACGGGTCGCGCCCTGAGCGCCGCGGCGTATCTGGACATGTCTGCCGCCGATCGCAAGGAGCTGCTCAAGTCCAGCGAGATCGTGTACCTGTATCACAACAAGATCGACGCGACGGGGGAGAAGCTCGCCACCGAAAGCGACGTGTTCGACGCATGCGCCGAGAGCGTGGACGAGCTGGTCTCGATCGCCAAGCGCGTGTGCACCGACGCGCCGGGCGCCCGCGTGACGATTACGTCCGATCATGGATTTTTGTACACGGCCAACGAGCTGCCGGAATGCCTGTTCCTGGGCAAGAACGACCTGCCCGACGACCCGGTGCTCTTTGGCAAGCGCCATGCGGTAGTTGCTCAGAGCGATGCCTTGGCCGATATCGCCAACGGTGCGGACGGTAGCCCGTATTTGGCCATGAACATGGATCATGTGGTGCCGGGCGGCGGCTACGTTGGCTTGGCTCCGCGCGGGATCGTGCACTTCAAGCGGCCCGGCGGCACCAAGCGCTACGTGCACGGCGGCGTGAGCCTGCAGGAGCTTGTGGTGCCGGTGATTGGATATCGCCGCCTGAGCGCGTCCTCAAAGGAATTCGTCGACACGCAGACGGCTCAGCTGCGCGTGCTCAGTGAGAGCCGTCGCGTTACCAACTCGCTGTTTGGCATTAAGTTGATGCAGGATGAGGCCGCTACGGGCAAGGTGTTGCCGTGCGAGTACGAGCTGGTGTTTACCGACGAGACCGGCAACGAGGTGAGCGATGTGGTGCGCGTGCACGCGGACATGACCTCGCCCAACCCGCAGGACCGTGTGACCGAGGCGCGCTTTACGCTTAAGACGGGCGTGTCGTTTGGGTCCGGTTCGTCCCATTTGCTGGTTTGCCGCGACGCCCAGTCGGGCAAGATCGTTTGGCGCGAGACGTACACCATCGCCGTTTCGTTTGCCCCCGTTGCTGACTTTGGTTTTTAGGAGTGTGCCCTATGTTTGATAGCCATGACGACGATCTGTGGGAAGTTCCCTCGATTGATGTGAGCGTGCCGGCGGAGGCTGGGGCGGCTGCGGAGGCCCCGGCGGCTGTCCCGGAGCCTGCGGCTGCTGCGCCTGTTGAGGATGCTGCGCCTACTGGGGATGCTGCACCTGCCGAGCCCGCCGAGGACGAGTCCTCGACCGATGGCTATGCCCAGGCTGTTGCCGAGGAACCCGAGGATGAGGGCTATGACATGGATGGCCTGGACGGCAAGCTGCTCGAGCACTTTGGCGGCAAGATCGTACGCAAGGACCTGACGGCCCTCATGAAGCGCGGTGCCAACGTGCCCACCTTTGTGCTGGAGTACCTGTTGGGCATGTACTGCTCAACCGACGACGAGGAGGCCGTCGAGGAGGGCCTGGGGCGCATCCGCAAGATTCTCACCGATAACTACGTGCGTCCCGACGAGTCCGAGCGTATTAAGTCCAAGATCCGCGAGCTGGGCCGCTTTACCATCATCGACAAGGTGACGGCCAAGCTCGACGAGTACAAAGACATCTACGTGGCGTCGTTTGCCAACCTGACCATCGAGCCGTTTGCGATGCCGGCCGAGTATGTGCGCGACTATTCCAAAATTCTGCAGGGCGGCATTTGGTGCATCATGAGCATCGAGTATCGTCACCCCTTGGATGAGGAAGACGAGTTTGGCATGGAGGTCTTTGGCGACGATGCACCGCGCCGCTCCAAGGCCAAGCGCAAAAAGCGCGGGCCCGAGGACTCTCCGTTTAGCGTGGCGTCGCTCACGCCCATCCAGATGCCCAACTTGGACCTGGATGCTATGGTCGAAGAACGCCAGTATTTCTCGCGCGACGAGTGGCTCAACATGCTGCTGCGCTCGGCCGGCTATGAGCCCAGCGAGCTTTCGGAGAAGGAGCGCATGCACTTTATCGAGCGCATGGTGCCGCTTATCGAGCGCAACTACAACCTGTGCGAGCTGGGTCCGCGCGGCACCGGCAAGAGTCACATCTACAAAGAGGTCTCGCCCTACGCCATTTTGCTTTCGGGCGGTCAGACCACGACGGCCAACCTGTTCGGCCGTATGAACTCCATGCGCGCCGACCGCGTGGGCCTGGTGGGCCACTGGGACTGCGTGACGTTCGACGAGGTCGCCGGCATGCGCTTTAAGGACACCAACGCCGTGCAGATCATGAAGGACTACATGGCGAGCGGCAGCTACGCGCGCGGCCGCGACCAGATTAACGCCGATGCCTCCATGGTTTTTGAGGGTAACATCAACGACACCGTGCAAAACGTCCTTAAGACTACGCACCTGTTCGATCCGTTCCCGCCGGAGTTTAACAACGATTCGGCCTTCTTCGACCGTATCCACTACTACCTGCCGGGTTGGGAGATTCCCAAGATGCGCTCGAGCCTGCTGACCGGGCATTACGGCCTGATCACCGACTGTCTGTCGGAGTTTTGCAAGGAGATGCGCCGTAAGGACTTTACGCACCACATCGACCGGTATTTCCGCTTTAACAGCGACTTTAACAAACGCGACGAGATCGCCGTGCGCAAGACCTTTAGTGGCCTGGCCAAGCTACTGTTCCCCGACGAGGCCATGGACAAGGACGATGTGCGCTGGCTGCTGGACTACGCCATTGAGGGCCGTCGCCGCGTAAAGGAGCAGCTCAAGATTATGGCGGGCGTCGAGTTTATCGACGTCAACCTGGGTTATATGGACGCTGACAACCCGCAGGACGTGCATGTGGTGCGCGTGCCCGAGCAGTCCGAGGACACGCTGATTCCCGACGGGCCGCTGCTGTCCGGCCACGTGTTTGGCGTGGGCAGGTCGCAGGGCGGCGAGGTTGCCGTGTATAAGCTCGAGAACAAGGCCGTTGCCGGCGAGTGCAAGTTTAAGCACGAGGGCGTGGCCTTTAACAAGCCGGTGCGCGATACGCTGGAGGCCGCGTTCGACAATTTTGTGAACCTGGCGAACCGCGTGGCGCCGGGCATGCACATTGGCTCCAAGGATTACCTGCTGTTCTATAACGACCTGCAGAGCAAGGGCCTGTCCGAGGAGGTTTCGCTCGCCGAGTTTGTGGGCCTGTGTTCCGCGGCCTGCAACCGTCCGGTGATGCCTGCGCTGGCGGTTCCGGGAATCTTGCGCATGTCGGGTTCTATGGACGAGATTCGCGGGCTCGAGGACATTATGCGCGTGGCCAAAAACGCCGGTGCCAAGCGCGTGATTTTGCCGCTGAGCGCCATTGCGGGGTTGCAGAGTGTGTCGTCCGAGATTATCTCGGGGTTGAGCCCGGTGTTCTACATGGATGGCGACCCGGTCGATGCTGCGCAGAAGGCGCTAGATCTGTAGGAGTGCGGGGGAGTGGGGCGCCCGGTTGTTCGGGTGTCCTGCGAGCATCTTGGTGCGTTTGTGCTTGAGGAGGCCTTGCCATGGCGGGCGAGCGTTCTGTTGGCGAGTTGCTCGACGAGCTGTTTGGCTTTGAGTCGGTGGCCAAGCGTCAGACGGCGCTTGAGCAGTATGATCGCGGGGAGTTGGTGCGCAAGGCGCGCTCCCGCGAGCTGCTGGGCGTGCTTAGGGGCGTTGAGGCTGCCGAGCATGCCGCGCGCGAGTCCGCCGTGCGGGCAGTTGATACGTACGTGCGCCGTGTTGAGTTCGATGCCCTTGCGCGCGCTCGCAAGCAAGCGGGCGTTGTGGGTCCGCTGAAGATGGAGCGGCGCTATGCTGCCTTTTTGCGCATGGAGGACAAGGCCGAGCTGCTGGCGCGCCTGGAGCAGACGCTTGCGTTTATCGAGGTAAAGCTGCGGGCAAATACCGCAGACAGGGTGCGTGCGGCGTACGATGCTGCCGGGGCCTTGGTGTTGCAAGGTGCGGCGCGTCTGAGTGACGTGCATGTTGCCGATGCTGTGCCTTTGGACGCCGATCTACTGTGCACGCAGCTGGAGCAGATGCGCTGTGCCGCCGATGCAACGGACCTTGCAGGTATGATCACGGCGACGTTTGAGTCCGAGCTGGCCGCGACGGGGTCTCAGGATGCTGGTGCGTCCGCGGGCGATGTGGCTAGTGACGTGGCGCTGGAGCGTGAGTTTACCAACGTGCGCGGTGCTGCGCAGCGAGCACGTCTGGCGGCGCAGGCGTATCGGGCCGAGCGCGCCGCCCGCGTTGCGGGGAGTGCGGTTGGGCCCGTGTCGTTGCCAGGTCCTGTTGGCGTTGTGTGCGAGACGGGCTGCGATGCCGGCCTGCTTGCCGAGCTGCTCGCTCAGGTTAAGAAGTCGTTTGAGACCTACCGTCGTGTCGTTGCCGACGGCGGGTTATTCTCTGCGTTTGGCATGGGCTCGCCGCATGGGATTTGCAGTGGTACGAGCTATTACGACTACGACTCTCGCTACGATGAAGACGTGCTGGTGGGCGAGTACGATGGCGCTACCAGGTACAATGCTCGGCGCGAGGTTGCGATTCCCGAGCTGATGGAAGAGGCTTCGGCCGAGGGCGGCGACTCACTCGAGGTTGCTGTGGCGCGTATGCGTGAGTTTAACGGGCGCCGTTACGATGGCGTGCTGGACGAGGATCCCGCGCGTCATGTGAACGCGTTTTGGTACGGGCTTAAAAAGCTCAGCCAGTATTGCGAGGCTGCTGTACGTGTGGACGAACGTGCTTGGGACTGCTTTATCGATAAGGTGCAGTTTGCCTACGACGACTCGGTGAGCCGTCTGGCCGCGCAGATGGACGAAAAGCAGGCGGCGGCGTTTGTCGCTGCCGTGGACGCTCTCGGTGCTGGCAAGTAGGGGCCTAGCCCGACAGGAGGTTTCACCATGAAGATCAATGTTGATGTGGATCAGCTGCGCGAGGGCTTGCTCGACCGCGCGGGGAGTGCGGTCCGCGTGGGCTTTCCCGCCGCCATGCTCGACGTGATGGATATCGAGGACGAATCGCCCCGAGAGCTCCTAGCTCGAGCCGAACGCGAAGGCCTCGACCTCCGCGACTTTGCCGTGGACGACGAGGACAACGGCTTCAGCACCGACGAGAACTGGTAACCATAATCGCCCCTCAACCTCATCCCCTCAATAACTTGCGGTGAAATAGGGACTGTTGGCTGCTCAGAGATTTATTCAGTCCCTATTTCACCGCAACTTAGGAGGGGGCGGGGGCTGCTACGACGCGAGCGTGGCGATGACTGCTTCGTCGCCGGCGTATATGAGGGTGTTGCCGTCGGGGATGATCGTTTGGCCGTCGCGCTTGAGCATCACCACGATAAAGGGATGCTTGCCCTGCGGCACGTCGCGCAGGCGCTGGCCGGCAAGGCGGCCGTGGGACGTCACGGTGACCTCGCGCAGCGTAACCTCGGCACGCTCTTCGAACGTTGGGGCAGCCATCACCAGCAGGTCGCCTTTCTCGATCACCGTGTCGCCATTGGGCAGCACCGGGTGCGCTCCGTCGCGCAGCACCAGGACCACAAGCATGTTCGTCGCGCTGCCAATATCGGCAAGCGAGCGCCCGACAAACGGATGTCCCGCGCCCACCTTGAGCTTGACGAACGACATGCCGTCCTCGTCACGGTAGTCATTAAACGTGC
>CABSMB010000085.1 GCA_902478705.1 uncultured Collinsella sp.
CAGGCCATACTTGTCGCAGTCACGCACGAAGCTCGCCTTCTCGGAGAAAAAGCCATAGCCGGGATGAATTGCCTTAGCTCCCGACTTCACGGCACAGGTGAGCACAGCATCGTCGTTGAGGTAGCTCTCGGCAAGACGCGGGCCGCCGATGCAATACGCCTCGTCGGCAAGCTGCACGTGCAGCGCGTCCGCATCGGCCGTGGAATAAACGGCGACGGTCTTGATGCCCATATCGCGGCACGCGCGGATAACACGGACCGCGACTTCGCCGCGGTTGGCGATGAGCACTTTGTCGAACATGAAGCCTTCCTTAACTTTCGTGCATGAGTGCAAAAGACATATCGGCGCGGCAGCAAACCTCACCGTTGACGCTCGCGGTACCCGTCGCAAAGCGGAACGGCCCGCGCGCACGCGTGATGGAGCACACCAGATCCACCGTGTCGCCCGGGCGCACCGGACGCTTAAAACGCACCTTGTCCAGACTCGTGTAGAACGGCGTCGCGCCGCGCGCCTCCTCATCGCCCATCAGCAGCACGCAGCAGTTCTGGGCGAGCATCTCGCACTGAATCACGCCGGGGACGACCGGGTTTCCCGGAAAATGCCCCTGCAAAAAGTACTCGTCGCCCGTAATCGTGATCTTGCCGTGGGCCTCGTCGCCCACCAGCTCGGCTTCGTCGAGCAAAAGCATCGGCTCGCGATGCGGCAACAGCTTCTTGAGCTCTTCTTTGTTCACGGATATCACCTATCCGATCCTCATGAGGCAGCTGCCGAACTCCACGAGGTCGCCGTCGGCCACGCAGATCTCGAGCACCTCGCCATCCGCCTCTGCCGTCACCTCGTTGAGGACCTTCATGGCCTCGATGATGCAGAGGGTCTCGCCGGCTTTGACCTTGGAGCCCACATGCACAAACGGCTCGTCGCCCGGCGCTGGGGCAGCATAGAAAACGCCGACCATGGGAGCAGTCACCTCGGTGCCCTTAGGCTCCGACGCGGCGGCAGGTGCCTGCGCGGCGGGCTCCGGTGCGGCAGGCGCGACTGTGGGAGCCGCAACCGGTGCGGCCATGGCGCTCGGCATAGGCATGGGCACGGCAACCGGCTGTGCGGCGCTCGCGCGCTCGAGTTCGACCGCGGTGCCATCGGGCTCCTCAACGCGCACGCGCGTGAGGCCACGGTCTTCCATAACATCGGCTATCTCGGCAAGTCTTTTGGAATCCATGCTCTAGCTCCTTGCATATCTACGCAGCGCGATGGCGGCGTTGTGCCCGCCAAAGCCCAAGTTGGTCGAAAGCGCCCAGGTAAGGTCGGCGCGGACCGCTCGATTAGGCGTGTAATCAAGATCGCAGGCGGGATCGGGCGTGTGGTAGTTAATGGTCGGGGGTACCACGCCCTGCTCGAGCGCCATGGCACAGGCCATGACCTCAATGGCACCCGTGGCACCGATCATGTGGCCGGTCATCGACTTGGTCGACGAGACGTGCGCGGCGCGTGCCGCGTCCTCGCCGAGCGCACGCTTTATGCCCGCCGTCTCGGACGAATCATTGAGCTTGGTCGAGGTGCCGTGAGCGTTGATGTAGAGGCCCTCGGAAGGCTTAACGTCGCCCTCGGCCACCGCCAGCGATATCGCACGGGCAATGCCGGCAGCCTCGGGATCGGGGCTCGTGATGTGATAGGCATCATCGGTGTTGCCGTAGCCCACGACCTCGGCATAAATGTGCGCACCGCGCGCCTGCGCATGTTCCATGCTCTCCAGCACGAGCACGCAGGCGCCCTCGCCCATCACAAATCCGTCGCGGTCTGCATCAAACGGGCGGCAAGCCGTCGACGGGTCAGGATTAGTGGTGAGTGCGCGGCAGGATGTAAAGCCCGCAACGGCATCGGGGATGATTGCGGCCTCGGCACCGCCGGCGAGAATCGCATCGGCATAGCCATGCTTGATGGCGCGGAACGCCTCGCCCACGGCATGGGCCGAGGTCGCGCAGGCGGTCACCACGGGCAGGGTCGGGCCCTTTGCCTTGTGGCGGATTGCGATATTGCCCGAAGCCATATTGGGGATCATCATCGCGATCATATAGGGCGATGCGCGGCGGGGCCCACGATCGGCAATCGTGTGGACGTTGTCGACGAGTGTCTGCATGCCGCCCACGCCCGAACCCACGTAGACGCCCAGGCGCTCGCGATCGATGGCGCCCTCGACATCAAAGCCCGCATCGTGCATGGCCTCGTCCGACGCTGCCAGGGCAAACTGAACGCAGGGGTCCAGGTGCTTGGCGTCACGCTTGCCAAAGTACTCGTTGCCGTCAAAACCCTTGACCTCGGCCGCCACCTTAACGGCAAACGCATCGGTATCGAAGTGCGTGATCGGGCCGATACCACAGGTCCCGGCGCACATGGCCGCCCAGGTGGCAAGTGCCGTGTTGCCGAGCGGCGATACGGCACCGATACCGGTGATTGCAACTCTCTGTTCCATCATGGTCTCCTCATTCAAGCCGTTGTTCGGCCCTGGTTTCTACATCGCCATTCCGCCGTCAACGCGTATGACTTCGCCCGTAATGTAGGCAGCCGCATCGCTCGCCAAAAAGCGCACCACGCCGGCCACTTCCTCGGGGCGCGCCATGCGTTTTAGGGGAATCTGCTCCTCGCACGCCGCACGCACCTTATCCGATAGCTTTGCCGTCATATCGGTCTCGACAAACCCGGGGGCGACCGCGTTCACTCGTACGCCGCGGGGCGCAAGCTCGCGCGCCACCGCCTTGGTCAGACCGATCACGCCCGCCTTGGAGGCGGCGTAGTTGGCCTGCCCGGCATTGCCCATCAGGCCCACAACCGAGCTCATGTTGATGACGCAACCGCCGCGCTGGCGCATAAAGGTCTTGGTGAGCGCGCGCGTCGTATTGAACGTGCCCTTGAGATTGACATCGAGCACGCGGTCGAAGGCATCGTCGCCCATACGCATGAGCAGGCCGTCGCGCGTGATGCCGGCGTTGTTGACGAGCGCCCAAATGGAGCCGAAGTCGTTGAGGACCGTCTCCACGCATGTGTTGACGGCGGCGGGGTCGGCCACGTCACATTGATATGCGCGTGCCGTGGCGCCTGACGCCTCGCAGGCTTCGCACGTCTCGCGCGCCGCATCGACGCTGCCGGCATAGACGACGGCGATATCAAAGCCGTCCTCCGCCAAGCCCACGGCACAAGCGCGACCGATGCCGCGCGAGCCGCCCGTGACCAGCGCCACGCGGCGCGATCCGTCGCGCTCGAGCGCGCCGTTGTTCAAGTTGCCCATGTCGTTCCTTTCGGGTTACAGCCCTGTGGGCTATGCGAGCTCGTCGGCAATAGCTGCGACCTGTTCGACCGTTTCGCACGAATACACACGAACGTCGCTCAACGTACGCTTGACCAAGCCGGACAGCGTTTTGCCGGGGCCGACCTCAATAAACGTGTCGATGCCTTGATCCTGCAGAGCATGCAGCGTGTCGACCCAGCGCACGGCATGACTCACCTGGTTGGCCAAGACATCCGACGCTGCTCGCGGGTCCGCCGGATAGGGCGCCGCCGTCATATTTGCCATAACAGGAATGAGCAACGGGGACGGCGCGTGACCGGCATCGATATATGCAGCAAGGCCACAGGTCGCCTCGGCCATATAGGGGCTATGGAATGCACCCGACACCGCGACTTTCATAGCGCGGCCACCAGCCTCTTTTACCAGGACGTCGAGGGTCTGCAACGCATCGGGCGCTCCGGCCACAACCGTCTGCTGGGGGCTGTTGTAGTTGACCGGCCAACAGTCCTCGCCGGCCTGTTTTGCCAAGCCCTCGACCTGCGCCGCATCGAGTTTGATGACGGCGCGCATTCCGCCGGGGTGACGCTCAGCCGCCGTGGCCATAAGCGCCGCGCGCTCGCACACAAGCTCAAAGCCCGCTCGCGTATCGAACGCCCCCGCAAAGGTGAGCGCGGCGACCTCGCCCAGCGAGAATCCCGCACAAGCGGCAGGCACCACGCTGCGCTCGCGCAGGGCGACGGCGACAGCCAAGTCGTGCACGAATACGCAAGGCTGCGTGTTCTCGGTCTGCGAGAGCTCCTCTTTCGAGGCGCTCCGGCACTGCTCGCTCGTCCCCGGGCGCACCTCGTCGGCGATCGCAAACACCTCGGCAGCCGCCGGTGATGCTTCGATGAGGTCGACGCCCATCGCGGGATGCTGGGCACCCTGACCGGCAAACAGAAACGCTACGCTACCCATGCGGACGCACCCTTCAGGACATGCTCGGCGCCATCGACCAGATCGTCGACGATTTCGCGTGCGCTCTGGCGTTCGTTGACCATGCCGGCAATCTGTCCGCACAAATACGAACCCTCTTCGTAATTACCGTCCTTTGCGGCTTTACGAAGCGCTCCCGTGCCCATGGCCCCGAGCTCCTCGGGACTTGCGCCCGCCGCCTCGTTCTTGGCATACGCGTTGGTAAAGGGGCTCTTGAGGGCGCGAACCGGATGTCCCGTCGAGCGACCGGTCGCACGCGTCGACGTGTCGCCCGCCTTGAGCACCAGCTCTTTGTACTGTTCGGATACGGTGCACTCGTTTGCGACCAGAAAGCGTGTTCCCACCTGGACGCCGGCAGCGCCGAGCATAAAGGCGGCCGCCACACCGCGGCCATCGGCGATGCCGCCAGCCGCAACCACGGGAATATCGACCGCATCGACAACCTGCGGCACCAGTGCCATCGTCGAGGTCTCGCCAATATGGCCGCCTGATTCGGTACCCTCGGCAACCACGGCAGTGGCTCCGCGACGCGCCACGAGACGCGCCAGCGCCACCGAAGCCACGACGGGTATGACCTTGATGCCTGCATCGTTCCAGGCCTTCATGTACTTGGTGGGATTGCCGGCGCCGGTCACCACAACGGGCACCCGCTCATCAATCACCACTTGTGCGACCTCGTCGACAAACGGGCTCATGAGCATAACGTTGACGCCAAAGGGCTTATCCGTCTTGGCGCGCAGCTCGTGAATCTGATCGCGCAGCCAGTTTGCGTCGGCATTCATGGCCGCGATAATGCCTAAGCCGCCTGCCTCGGACACGGCAGATGCCAGCGAGGCGTCGGCAATCCAGGCCATGCCACCCTGGAACACGGGCTTTTCGATGCCGAGCAGATCGCAGAGAGGAGACTTGAGCATCACTACTTCTCCAATGCCGCCTCGACCGTATCGACGAACTCGCCGACCGTCTTGGGGTTCTCCTCGGTATCGAGCTCAATGCCAAACTCGTCCTCGACGGCGACGAGGATCTCGACGGTGCCCAGACTGTCGAGGCCAATCTCCTCGAGCGTGGACTCGGGCTTCATCTCGACGTCGTCAAGGCCAGCGGTCTCGCGGATAACGTCGCAAACGCGCTCGAAGGTCTTCTGATCTGCCATGGTAGTTCTCCTTTGTTTGTGCCCTAGGGGCGTTTTTATTTCCTATGTGCGACTACTTCCAGCGAAGTAGATAGCCACCTACATCCAAGCCGGCGCCAAATCCGACCAGGGCGATGGTGTCGCCCGCGTGCAGCGCGCCGGTATTTGCCAGTCGATCGAGAGCAAGCGGAATACAGGCGCTCGAGATGTTGCCAGTTTCACGCAACGTTCGGACCACACGGTCGTCCGGCACACCCAGGCGCTTGACTGCCTGGCTCAAGATTCGTTCGTTAGCCTGATGGAATACAAAGTGGTCGATGTCCTCGACCGCGATGCTCGCGTCGCAGGCGAGCTTGTTGACCGTGTCGCAGATGGCATTGACGCCAAACTTGAAGACGCGACGGCCGTTCATGGAAAGCACGCTTTCGCAGTCCTGCGCCGTCTTATACGGCGAGGAGCCCACCAATCCGGGGACGCGCAGTGTTTCGACGTCAGGCGACGTCGAAAGCTCAACAGCAAGGGGATTCTCTCCCCCAGCCTCTATGACCGCAGCACCCGCGCCATCGCCAAAGAGCACGCACGTGGCACGGTCGGTCCAATCGAGCGCGCGCGTCATCTGCTCGGCGGCAACGACCAGCACGTGCCTGGCGCGACCGCGGGCGATATAGCCCTCGGCGACATCGAGCGCAAAAACGAAGCCGGCACAAGCCGCCGAAACGTCGAAGGCAGGACATGTGGCACCCAGGCGCTCAGCAACGGCACACGCCTCAGCGGGAACAAGGTGGTCACCCGTCGTCGTCGAGCAGACGATCAGATCCAGCTGGCTCGAGTCGATTCCGGATACCTGGAGTGCCCGCTCGCTCGCCGCTACGGCAAGGTCGTCGAGTGACTC
>CABSMB010000086.1 GCA_902478705.1 uncultured Collinsella sp.
CCGACGCGAGCTTTACTTGTCCTCTCGCGTAGAGACGAACTCGTATCGTCTTTAGAGACATAAAACTGAGGCTTAATCCTGCTGCTTCCGGGAGGGACGACCTTCCACTTGGCCGACCTGCCTTCTCCAGAAACGTATTGCTTGCACCCACAACGGTAGGGCGAGACCATGCGCCCCTCGATGAGCGGCATGAGCCCGCTACCCGGTTCAGCCTTCTTTTGAAAAAGAGAGCGGTCCAAAGTCATATCGAGCTCTCTCACGGGAGCAACGCTGGAGAATAGCTCATGTTCGGCCATGCGATCGCTTTGCCCCCAGGCTCGTCGAAGCAACGCGGCTTCTTCGGCCGTTCTCACCTCGGGAGCACCAAGCTCCCGAGACGAATCGCAAAAGAAGTCTCGTCCCAACTCAAGAGTAGAGACAGTACCCACGCCCACATCATCTGCGTCGCAATAGAGATATTCAATGCTGCGGCGTGAATTGCCTTCGTCGTTTCCAGCGAGCACCGCCAAAACGAACTTGAAGCGTGAGTCGATGGAAAAGAATTTGGCGCGGTTCATGAAGATGGAAATACCAACCCTGCCGAAGCTGTCGGCAATCATTTCACGAGCATCAGCAAGCCCCTTGGAGCGAATCAGGCCTGCAGGGAGGTAGAGCGCAATGGTTCCCCCTCGGCTGCAAAGCTCAACGCTTAGAGCTAGGAATGCTTGATACAAATCTATGCCACCCTTGAGGCCATACGCATTGGCGATGGACCGTGATTTGGCGCGGCTTTCATCGCGGTGCCCCTCATAACCTTCGGGCATTTTCTCTATAGACTCGCCATAGCGAGCGTCGACGCCCTGAGCTCGAGCAAATTCACTTCTCGAAGGCCTCACGCGTTCCCATGGGGGGTTGCCCACTACGAGCGCGAAGCCCTTTACCCCGAATGCCGCGAGTAAGCCCGCTCCCCGTTCAAGGCTGTCGGCGCATACAAAGTGAGAGATCAGGACGGAAAGGCAGGCCGAGTCGCACAGCAAGGAGGCCAGCGCGAGAATCGAGCCCCTAATAGCAAGCGGTTCCAGATCTACGCCAAACAAGGACGAGGAAACAAAGCTCGACGCATCCGCACCGGCTTGGCGCAGATAATCAGCGCAGGCCGCGAGAAGGATTGAGGAACCACAGGAGGGGTCAAGTATGGCGCCGCCAGAATATCCTGGCATGACGGCTTGAGCGAGATAAGCCGCAAGCCTAAAGTCGGTATAGACGGAGCCTTTTTTCTTCGTCTCCAGCTCGTCTAGATCAATTCGCGCAAGGGCAGAAAGCGCCACAGGGTAGGCTATGCCACATGCGTCGATCTCAACGCGCAGTTTGGATACAGTTTCATTCGCAGGCTCGAACGCAGGGGTATAGCCCGTAACGCGGAAGTAGTCTGTGATGCTGATTCCGGAATAACTGCAGGATACGTACTCAAGAAGCGTAAGTTTTGCCTCGGCATAGTTGTTGAGTCCAGAGGTAGCGTCAGCAATGACGGCACTGGCGGCGAGCAATCGCTTTTTCTCTGTCGTGTCCGGATGAGCCACAGCCTAAGTCCCTTTAATCCTTATCAATCTCAATCAGATATTCAGCGACCACCGCTCCAGTTTCAGCGGCGGTCTTGTTGGGCCTATACCTCCCAATCTCGCCAAGCTCATAAACATCAACTTTGCCGAGCTCCGACAGGCCATCAAGCAAATCATCGAGCGCCACATGCCCCTGCGAGCTGTACGAGAGGAAGATACGGCGTGAGTCCAGCCCGCCTACGCAGTCACAAAGCGCCCTGAGAGCCTTCGTCTTGTAGCAGAAAGGCGATGCCATGTGTTTCCACGGGCGAAGGCCGGCAACGCCCTCAACCTTCGGCTCATCATGATACGCGATGGTTTCGGGAATGTGATAGTAGGAGGCGTACTGTCGCTTAGTGTAGGGAGGGTCGAGGTAGACCGTATCGCCGGGAGATACTTTAAGTGAAAACACGTCACCAACCTGAACCCGATGCCCTATCGAAGAGGATAGAAGCTCGCGCGGCCTTACCGAAAAAGCGCCATACGACTGTTGAGTCCACCTCTTTAAGAAGCATCCATATGTACCAGCAATATTGGCAATGGAGTTCGAAGCCTCAATGACATCAGCAACGAGGAGCGTCTCCTCAACACCCCCAATGACGCCGGAATCCCGCCATTCGGCAATGAGATTACGGGCGCCATCAATTCGGCGGGCATTGTGTTCCGTAAAGTACCTTCTCTCGTGCGGACAAAAGGCAGCGGAAGCAGGACTGTAGGTTCGCCAGATATAGCCGTCGCTCGGAGCACAGGCGTTGAGTCTTTCGATAGCCGACTCATACGAACCGAGCTCCTTGAAATTAAGCTCAGAACCGCAAAGAAGTGAGGCCTCAGTAATCATAGCGGCTGAAAGCAGCGTATCGTTGCAATCAACGTTCCAACCGCGAAGGGCAGCGGTGCGCGCAACGACGCCGGTGCCACAGAAACCGTCGACAAAACGGCCTGAATAGCCGCTAGGCGACCCAACAATATCGAGAATCGCCTCAGCTAGGCGAGCTTTTGAACCAATGTACCGTATCGTCATCCTGCTCCAATCCACCGGTGTATTTTACTACCCAGCCCGGACAGCCGGAACACCCAAGTGAGTCCGAAGCCGATTAGAAGGGTGGCTACTAGAGACTCGCCAGAGCGAAAAACCAACGCCGCTCCTGCAATTCCGTCCCATCCTCGCCAGCGTTTAACCTTTTCAGCCGCCCCGCGGCCGGAGGCCGGCCAGGCTCGACGCTGCTCGTCGAGGGTTCGTCCGCGTCGTGGCCGCGTGCGCTCCAGACGCCTCCGCCGGCCCGGTCGCGCCCATGGCAGCGGCCCCACGCTACCCGTGACCCAAACGCGCCCTGTGCGACTATCAGCGACCCTCACGCCTTCGCGGCAATGCTCCCTCATGCGCCGCATGCCAAGCACAGCCAATCCACCTGCAGACGGCCCCACGCAAGCCGCTACGCGCCCGCAAGCTGCCCCGACCGGCATTCCACCCCGAAACGCCGCTGGAATCGGCTAGACTAGCCACATCGCTACTGGAACGGAGAAGCTACGTGGCCTACCTTGCATGCCCCTGCGGCAACAGCATCTCGAACTGCTGCAACGGCGACGAGATGGAGAACGGGTTCATTTCCTCCTCCAGCCTCAATCAGCACCACAGCGACACGACCTTCTTCTCGTTCGAGTCCACGCCCGGCGCGAGCACCAACATGTGGAAGTGCGACATATGCGACCGCATGATGGTGTTCGACGGTTGGAACGACCCGGTGACGCGCTGCATGCGCCGCATAGCGACCGACGCCCCGCCCGAAGATCTCGCGGAGATGGCACACGCGGACGGCATCATCTACAACAATCTTCTATTCAACGAGGTCGATAGCCACTTCACCTACGCCCATGAGCACAAGGGAGCCCCCGAGTACGCCTTCTGGAACGAAGACGTCGCGCACGAGAACCTGCCACCCCTCTCGTTCGAGATCATGCAGCACGAGGTCTTCAACCACGAGAACGGGCGCTTCCGCGACTGGTGGTACGCGAGCCTCTACGACGACTACCTCGTCTTCTACTCGCCGTACGACCCGGAGCGCAGGCAGCCGCCCGTCAAGGCGTGGAAACGCTATAAGCAAGTCTGGCCCAAGGAGGACGAGGCCGGGTAAGGCACGCCACCCGCGCGCAACTTCGCCGTCTCCTTGTCCTCCCCATACCAACGCATCCGGTACTCCCAGGCACCCATGAGCCCCGCCGCGATCTCGGCCATGTCCTGGCGCTTCTCGGCCTCGGTGTCCTGCACAATCGAGTCATCAAACTGCACCTGCACGCAGCCTTCGTCCGGAATGTCTTCGCCGAGCGCACGGGAACAGGCCAGAAGTGCCCGGCTCGTGTTGACGATCGCGCCCTGCAGCGCGTTCTCGTGCTTGCGCACGTTGCGCATGAGGGCCGAGTTGTCGGACGAGACCTCGGTCGCGGTCTTCACATAGCCCGAGTTGTCGAAGTCGAAGTAGCTGATGCCGAACCCGCAAAGGTCGCCCAGCACTTGGAGGGCCAATCGCAGAGCCTGAGCCTGTGAGTCGGTCCTGAGCGCCGAATCGAACTCTTGGATCGTGTCCTCGGTGCTCATCACCTTGCGGAAGACGGTGCAGTCGCCCCGTCCAAAGGGAATCGGCACGCGCCCGCCGTCGGAGCCCTTCCCTTGGTCGAACATGACGTCGGAGAGGAAGACGCGTATCTTGCCTGCGTCGATCTCGTTGATAAGGGCATCGAAGGCGGGCCCACCGACTGAATGGCGTCCACGGCGTCCGCGAACACGCTTTGGCCGCAAGGCGAACAGTCCACTCGGGTATTCGGCACGGCAGGCTTTACGATTCCGAAGGTCGGGAAGACAGACCCCGTGTCAACAAGGCCGGCCACCCTCCGGGACGTCGAGCGTCCTTCCCTCATGGTCAAAGCAAACCGTCTCTATGCGATAAGACCCGTCGTCACCCAAGAGGTGCATCTGGAGCTGGTCAACTGCAGCACCCTGCGGATACCCCCTCGTCACGAACGCGCACTCCGTCACGCCCGCAGCATCCCATGGAGACGAACCACCATGCGCGCGTCGTAGTGTCGAACCTTCGCAACCTTGCGTTCAAGGTCGAGTCACACGCTGAACGCGCCCGTTCCGAGCCCGAACGCTCGCATCACCGCCTCCTGGGCTCTGCTCGTGAAGCCGCATCCGGCAAAGCATCTGTCGAGAAACTCGGTCGCTCGCTGGTCGTCGCAAACCACCTGCGCCTTTTCGTCAAGGAGGAGAGAGCCCAACTCCCGGCACACCCGCATGGCAGGCATCATCGAGCGCCGGTGCACCTCGTACACCCGCCCAAAGGCATCGGTGTCTCGATAGTCGTAGAACGAGCCCACCGCCCTCATCCAGCCGTCCCATTCGGCGATGTACGGTTCCATGTCCTCCAAAGGAAGCCGGAAGCCATGCCCCTCCAAGTAATTCCTCACGTGTCCCGGCACCCAATGCTCCCGCGCGTCATCCACGCTCATGTAAGCCTCCTATGGTCGTTTAGCATTTGAAGGTGAAGAAAAGCCGCCGAGCAGTCCATCCCCACTGCTGCATAGGCCCCCTCCGTTTCCAATCTTTCGGAGTACATGTTGAGAAGGTCGAGAAGCCCACGGCATCCCACGCCAAGCAGGGCTCCGTTGAAGGCGAATGTTGAGAAACCCACGGCCATCACCCCCTGAGCACGTCGTCCATCACGGCGCACCTCACCGCGTCGATGCAGTGGTCGTTGCCGTCGGGTATCTCGTCGATCCAGCTGCCGTCGCGCTCCCTCATGTACTCCTTCAGGGTGAACTCCTCGTAGGCGAGCGGGCACCTCACCAGGTCTATCACGATCTCCCGGAGCCCCGCCAGTCACTCGTAGCTCAGCTTCCGCATCCGCGACTTTCTCGCCGGTCGCGCCTGAAGCCCGTACTCCCGCTGGTACACCGCCATCGGCTGCTTCCCGTCCGGCGTGTCGTCGCACCATATCAACTCGTTGTGAAGGTACGGCTCCTCACCCGTCTTATCGGAGAAGGCCAATGCGTCCACCATCATCTAGCCCGTCTCGGCGGGCGTCTTGCGGTTGGCGGAGAGCTCTTGGAAGAGGATCAGCCGCCGGGCGCCCGGCTCCCAGCCGCACCTCACGAAGCGCCACGGGTCGGGGAACCACCCCCAGTCCACGCCATTGCGCGTCCTTTCGAATCCGCGCATCGCCCAAGCGCTCCTCCACGATGTTCCCGAACACCTCGCCGCCCGTCCCGGTCACCTCGCCCAGGTCATAACACCCCAAGAGGCCGAGGCCCGGGCACGGGGCCGCGCCGGCCGTGTCGAGGCACGCCGCGAAGTGCAACCGCCGCCTGCAGGAGAGGCGCGAGGCGATGTCCGCGGCGGGCAAGAGGCCCTGCGTTGCGAACTGCGCGACGGCGCGGGAGATGGCCTGCCGGGCGTGGGCGATAGCGGGGATGGCCTCGTGACCTCCCCCCGCAGATAGGAGTCCGACCCCGGGGCGCGCCGCGCTCGAGGCCGTTGGGAGGCCACTCCAGTGCTTTTTATGGGCGGCGGGCAGCCGCCACGCCCGACAACAGACCGCGAAG
>CABSMB010000087.1 GCA_902478705.1 uncultured Collinsella sp.
CACCCCACCCCACCACTCCACCCCCAATATGTTGTAAAACACCCCCGAGCATATGTTCGAAAACACAATATGTTGTGTTTGCAGCAAAGGCGGGATGCCACCTGTAGAACCACGCCTGCGAACCTCAACCTTCAAGTTGACCTTGAGGCGATTTTTACGTCCCTTTACACACCGTTCACATCGCCCCCAAACTCCCCCACCCACGGTACACACGGCCCACCACCGCGTCGGTGTCTAGCGAAAAATGGGACGGGCCCCAGATTGCCCATGTGCGCAAAAGTGCGTCTCGGCAATCTGGGGCCCGTCCCCTTTAATATTTATAAATATGCAGGTCAGCGAGGTGCTAGCGATGTGCCAGCGGATGCGCCGCCAGATAGACCTCGGTCAGTTGCGTGCGGTCGACATGCGTGTAGACCTGCGTGGTCGAAATATCGGCATGGCCCAAAATCTCCTGCAGCACACGCAGGTCGGCACCGCCCGCGAGCATGTGGGTGGCAAAGGAGTGGCGCAGGGTGTGGGGATGAAGCCCAACCAGCCCCACCTGGCGCCCATACCGCTCGCATATCGCATGCACGGCCTGGCGCGACAGGCGACGTCCGTTCTTATTTAAAAAGACCGCCGAGGTCTCCGTCCCGTGAGCATGCGCGGCCAGGAGAGTGCGCCCGTCACCTATATAGTGCGTCAGGGCACGCGCCGCGCTTCCCACCAACGGGGCCAGACGCTCCTTGGAGCCCTTACCGCACACCAGGACAAACCCGTCATCAATATGGATATCGCCCACATCGAGCCCAACCAGCTCACTCACGCGCAGGCCGCAACCGTAAAGCACTTCCAAGATGGCATGATCGCGCAGTCCCATCTCGCCCTCGGGAAAGTCTTGATCGAGCAGTGCCGAGACATCCTCCACCGAAAGGTATTCCGGCAGGCGATCTGCCTTTTTGGGCAGGTGCAACGCCGCCGTCGGGTTTTGGGCCACGGCCCCATCGCGCACCAAAAAGGCATGCAGGCCCTTCACGGCAGCAAGCGCGCGCTCCACCGAGGCGTCGGAATAGCCTCCGTCGCGGCGATCGGCAACAAAGCCCTCCACGACCTGACGGGTCACCTCTTCAAAAGACGCAATGTCAGCCCGCTCCAGATAGGCGCAGTACGTCGTCAGGTCACGACGATAGGCCGCAATCGTGTTGCGCGCCAAGCCCCGCTCGACCGCGAGGTAATCGAGATACTCCCCCGCCGCCACAGCGAGCGACGAGGGAGTAGCTTCGGTATGTTCCTTATTCGCCGGCACCCTTAGTCCGTAGCGAGGTTCTTGGGCGTCACCTGCAGACGGTCGACACCCTCGTGCTGGCCGATCGAGGCGCGCACAAACTCGCGGAACAGCGGCTGCGGGTTGGTCGGACGGCTCTTGAACTCGGGATGAGCCTGGGTGGCCACATACCACGGATGTACGTCGCGCGGCAGCTCGACCATCTCGACCAGGCGCTCGTCGGGCGAAAGACCCGAGATAACCAGACCAGCGCCCTCGAGCTGGTCACGGAAGGCGTTGTTGAACTCAAAGCGGTGACGGTGACGCTCGTAGACGAGCTCCTCGCCATATGCCTCGCGCGCGAGGGTATCGGCGGCAAGCTTGCACGGATAGGCGCCCAGGCGCATGGTGCCGCCCTTCTCGGTCACGTCCTCCTGCGAGCTCATCAGGTCGATGACACTATACGGGCCGTCCGGATCGAACTCGGAAGAGCTGGCGCCGGCAAGGCCGACCACGTTGCGGGCGAACTCGCACACGGCAACCTGCATACCCAGGCAAATGCCCAGATACGGAATCTTGTGCTCGCGGGCAAACTCGGCCGCGAGGATCTTGCCCTCCAGGGCGCGCTTGCCAAAGCCGCCGGGGACCAGGATGCCCGAGGCGTCGCCCAGAACCTCGGAGACGTTCTGCTCGTCGAGGCTCTCGCCATCGACCAGCTGCACGTCAACGTGGCGATCGTAGAACACGCCCGCATGGTGCAGGGCCTCGATAACCGACAGGTACGCATCGGGCAGCTGCGTGTACTTGCCCACGACGGCGATCTTCACCTTGTCGGCGTGATGGTTGGCGTGATTCTGCTTGCGCAGGAACTCGTTCCACTGACTCATGTCGCGCTCACGCGGGTCCAGACCCAGACGTTCGCAAATGCGCAGGTCAAAATCCTGCTCGGCAAGCAGCTGCGGAACATCGTAGATGCTCGCGCAGTCCTCGTTGGTAAAGACACAGTCGGTGTCGACGTCGCAGAAGCTTGCGATCTTGCCGCGGATGGCATCGTCGATATGGTGGTCGGAGCGCAGAACGATAATATCGGGCTGGATACCAAAGCTGCGGAGCTCCTTAACGGAGTGCTGCGTCGGCTTGGTCTTGACCTCATGGGCGGCGGCGATATAGGGAACGAGCGACACGTGGATGTAGCAGACGTTCTCGGGGCCGGCCTCCTTGCGATACTGGCGAATGGCCTCAACAAACGGCTGCGACTCGATGTCGCCGATGGTGCCGCCCAACTCAGTGATGACCACGTCGGAGCCGGTCTGCTCCTCAATACGACGGAACTTATCCTTAATGGCGTTCGTGACGTGCGGAATCACCTGCACGGTGCCTCCCAAAAAGTCACCGCGACGTTCACGGGCGATCAGGCTCTTATAGATGGCACCAGTCGTAAAGTTGGAATCGCGGGTCAGGTTCTCGTCAATAAAGCGCTCGTAGTGGCCCAGGTCCAAATCGGACTCGTAGCCGTCCTCGGTCACAAAGACCTCGCCATGTTGGAACGGGCTCATGGTGCCGGGGTCGACGTTCAGATACGGGTCGGCCTTTTGCATCGTTACCTTGTAGCCGCGCGACTTGAGCAGACGGCCCAGCGAGGCCGCGGTAATACCCTTGCCCAGAGATGAAACCACGCCGCCGGTCACGAACACATGCTTGGTCATATTGAGTTACCTGCGCTTCCCGTAGAAGTTGTCCATACACATCTTACGGGTCTTCATTGTAATACTCGCGACGCGCGCCGTACGCATTTTTTCTTACGCGCAATCGCATTTCTCCATCTCGAAACAAAACGCCGTCCGGTTGCCCAGACGGCGTCGCTTCCACTATGAATGCACGCTGTTATCGATCGGCGACTTCGTCCTTGATCAAGTCCTGCACGAGCATACCGGCACGGATGCCCTCTAGATACCATTCGCCACGCTCCGTGAGACAAATACCATTTGCGAGCTGGCCGCCGTCGTCGCTGTAGCGCGAGACGACCTCGATGATGTCTTCGGATTCCAAGCGTTCAATTGCCGCGCGGGCACGATACGGAGACACCCCCACACGCTCGGCAAGCGTCTTGCGCGAAAAGCCATAGAATCCGCCGTTGTCTTCGGACAGCTGTGCGATCTCCATCAGCACCTGCACCTCGACACGCTTCATATCGTTGACACTCGCACGACCCTTGCCAGCCATGGCAGCCTCCTCAAACCGAGCACGGCCATCACCTGCACCGTGCGCGACCGGCACACCCCATGATGGCCGGCAACATCCATCATGCGGCATCCCCGCAAAAGGATGAAACAATTAGAGTTATTGTATACCGCCCAAATCGCTTATAGGCAGGTAAACGGTCTATTTTTAGGTTAAACGGTAGCTTTGTTGATAAAAGGGGCACACCGAATGCATACCCGATGCGCCCCTTTCAGACCAATTTATCCAGACTTAGCGGTGGAAGAAACCACGGCGCTCGAACTTGGGCTCGCAGCACACGTTGATGCCCAGCTTGCGCAACACCGTCTCGTCCGTCGGCGAGATGATCACGCTAAAGAAGGCATCGCAGCCGCGCAGCTGCTCCAGGCCCGAAAGGACGCGGGCCGCCGTCTCGCTCGTTGCCGAGGTGATCGAGAGCGCCATAAGCGTCTCGTCGGTGTGCAGGCGCGGGTTCTTGCTACCAAGGAAATGCGTCTTGAGCTTGCTGATAGGCTCGATCGCCTCATCGCTAATGACCTCGAGCTCAAGGTCAACGCCCGAGACATGCTTAAGTGCATTCATGATGAGCGAGCTCGCGGCGCCCAGGCGCGTGGAAGTCTTGCCGGTCACCACGGAGCCGTCGGGCATGACCATGGCGCCTACGGGGCCACCCGTCAGCTGCTCCCTGGTAAGGGCGGCCGAGCGTGCCGGCGAGTAATTCTTGTCGATACCGGCCTTCTTCATAATGATCTTGAGACGATCAACCTGTTCATCGCCCACGCCGGTACGGCGCACATTTTCGACCGCGGTAAAGTAGCGGCGGACAATCTCCATCTTGGAAGCGTCGCGGCAGGCATCGTCATCGGTGATGGCAAAGCCGACCATATTGACGCCCATGTCCGTGGGGCTCTGGTAGGGGCTCTTGCCCAGGATCTTTTCCATCAGGGCACGGACCACCGGGAAGGCCTCGACGTCGCGGTTGTAGTTGACCGTAGTCTTGTTATAGGCCTCCAAGTGGAAGGAGTCGATGATATTCGCATCGTCGAGGTCGGCCGTGGCGGCCTCATAGGCGATGTTGACCGGATGCGTGAGGGGAAGGTTCCAGACCGGGAAAGTCTCGAACTTGGCGTAGCCGGCGGCGGTGCCGTGCTTGTGCTCGTGATAGAGCTGCGACAGGCAGGTGGCGAGCTTGCCCGAGCCGGGGCCGGGCGCGGTGACCACGACGAGCGGACGAGTGGTCTCGACAAACTCGTTCTTGCCATAGCCGTCGTCGGACACGATCAGGTCGACGTCGTGGGGATAGCCCTCGATGGGATAGTGCAGCTTGGCAGGAATGCCGAGCGCGTTCAGGCGATTGCGGAAGACGTCAGCGGCGGGCTGGCCGGCGTACTGGGTGATAACCACGGCCGCGACAGCAAAACCGTTGCCGCGGAACAGGTCGACCAGGCGCAAGACGTCCTCGTCATAGGTAATGCCCAGGTCGCCACGGGCCTTATTCTTCTCGATGTGGTTCGCGTTGATCGCGATGATGACCTCAACGTCATCGGCAATGCTCTTGAGCATGCGGAACTTGCTGTCCGGTTCAAAACCCGGCAGCACGCGGCTCGCGTGATAATCGTCAAACAGCTTGCCGCCAAACTCCAAATAGAGTTTGCCGCCAAACTGCGAGATGCGCTCCTTAATATGAGCGGCCTGCAGCTCGATATACTTCGCGTTGTCGAAACCCTGGCGCATGTATGGCTCCCGTCCCGTTTCCATTTAATGTTCTAGGCGATTATAACGGAGCCCGCCCTCCCCGATACCCAGACCATCAACAGGCACCAACCAAACACGCCCACCGCAACCACCGGGGACCCGGGGTAGCTAATTTGGAGCAGGGAACAAGTCACTCCGCACCAACAATGGAAACGTCACAGGCAGAGCCAAAGCCAGCAAACGTGCACCGGAGCGAGCAAGCTGCCTCCTGCCTGCAACAATGGCAGCGCCGCAGGTTGAGCATAAGTCAGCGAGCGCCGTCCAGGACGTACAAGTTGGCATGAAAAAGGCAAGGCATAGACCTTCTGGTCATGCCTTGCCTTTTGAATGACAAATTGTCGTTCTGGGCGGCGCGCAGCGTCGACTGGTTGCGCGGTTCGTAGAACCGCGCAACATGAGAGCGCCCCCTCCCGCGCACGGAACGGGAGGGGGCTAAAGGTAGGAGTCTACCGGTGGGTTGACCCCACCGGACAGACGATGACCAGGTGATCCCTTACAGGATCGTCAAGGTTTCCGTGGGGTACCCGTTGGGTACTTAGAGCATCACGCAGGCGATGGTCAGGATAACGGCGCAGACGACGGAGAGCGCGACGATGAGCTTAAGAGCAAACTTGAGCCAGGTCGTCCACTCGATCTTGGCCAGGGCGAGACCGCCCATGATGGCGCCGGAGGTCGGGGTGAACAGGTTCACGACACCGATGGCGGCGGAGAAGATCATGACCATGACCTCGGGCGAGAAGCCGAGCTTAACAGCCAGCGGTCCCATGATGGGCATGGAGACGGTAGCCATACCGGAGGTCGAGGGGATCAGGAAGGACAGACCGAAGTAGACCAGGAAGCTCATGGGAGCGAAGATCACGCCGGAAAGGCCAGCCAGAGCATTGGCGGCAGCGTCGAGGACGTAGACGTCGAGGCCGGTGCTAGCCATGAGGACGGAGA
>CABSMB010000088.1 GCA_902478705.1 uncultured Collinsella sp.
TCGACACGCATAAAAGCCTCCCATTTCTCATGTCCAAGAAATGGGAGGCAGTTCACCGGCAACGGGGGCTTTTCTTTTACGTAAGCACCGCATGGATTCGAACCTCGGTCAATGGGGACTATTTCTCATCGACTCGTGTAAGATTTCGAGTATGCGCCTCGGTGAGCCCGTGGCGCGCTCTTTCTCTAGACGACCGATCAGGGTGATATTTCGTGGCAGAGCGTCCGACATACAAGCTCAGGTTTCTCGATCCCAAAAAGCGCTTTCCGGCCATGCCCGAGCAGCCTGCGGGACGCTCGTATGGCGTGGTTTGGAAGCTCTTTGGCGAGGACCCGCATGAATCATGCTATGTCGTCGAATTTGTCGGCAAAAGCCATGTGTCGCTTTTGGGCTACGTGAGCGTTTCGGGTGAGGTCTATAAGGTGGACCGTCCCGTTAACGAGGTATCGCTGCCCGACGATCCCGACATGCAACTGATTCTTGACGAGTCCGATTCCAACATCGGTGAGATTGCGGTCAGGGGTACCGATGGGACGATGCACTCCCGGGCGCGAGTCATCGGTTCTCCCGAAGGCACCATGCGCGAACAATCCGATCGTGAGACGTGGAATTCGACGCGCGGCCTTCGCTACGGCGAGTTCATGGCCTCGATGTTCTTGCGTTACGTGATATTCGCCGATTCTGAAAACGCTGTCTCAGGCACGGCAGACGGTGACGGCCTCGACGAGGGCATGAAAAATGCCGTCGACAAGATTAAACTTGTAAAACTCCCCGAGCCGGTTGAGGTGCTGCTGGGTTTTGATTCCACACCGCTGCCCGATGCAATCGAAACGTTGCTCTACCGCATTGACCATACAGATAATCCAAGTGGCATTGAGCGCTATGCCGCCGCTTTGATGGGCGAAGTTAATCTGCCTCGCCTGCGCACCATCGCGGCCAAAACCGAAATGAGCCTGGCGCGCATCGATCGCTCGAGGCTCTTCTATCTCAATTTTGACCGTAGCCTGTTGGATCAGGACGAGATCGATACCCTGCTTGCCGTCGAGTGCCGCCTGAACCGCCTATCGGGCATCCTTGAGCGTATTGGGGCAGGGTTGGGCCCCGTTGCCTCGTCGCCAAGCTTTGAGGGCTGCTCGCTCTTTGACCTATGGCATATCAGCAAGACGACAAACGACGTTCCTCGCTTGCTCGAAACGCTGTCGAATGACAACCCGTGGGCCAAGCCGGGGACGGTTGCGTGCCAGCCGGGTGGCGAGTGGGACGTTCGCACCCGCTTTGCGCGTATCGTAGAAGCACTCAACGTGGTCACGCGGCTCGACTACACCTATCGAGCGAACGTTGCCGAGGGCATCATGCTGGTGCGATTTGGCCGCACGGTTGTCGATGCTATGCCCCAGCGCGAATACGATGCTCAAGATGACGCCTGGCGCGAGGTGGATGAGCCTAAGCGCGCAGTATGGGCTACTGAGCACGATGCGCGCATTGCGCTTACACTCGCGGCGGCTTGCTTTGCTTCGGGCGCTCGCATCACGCGCTGCTACGTGCAGATTGCGGCTTCCGACGGTGAGCAGGGCGAGCGCGTTGTTAAAACGTATTCCTTTGGCCGTGCGGCTTATCTGGCCGATTGCGTTTCTGTCGCCAAGGATCTTGAGAGCATGGATATGGACGACATGCCCTGCAAGCATTTGCTCGAGGCATATGAGGCGGATGCGCCGGACATGATTGAGCCTGCAGAGGTTCACGCCCGACCACGCGATGACCATCGTCCATTGCCGCCTGCGCTTCGCGATTTGCTGCTCGCTGATACGGCTGACGAGCTTGAGGTCATGGAGGAGGACAACGATCCGTATGTCGCCCGTGTCGTCGAGCTGCGCGAGCAATCCAAAGTTGACCGAGCTGGTGCTTTCGAGGGCTTTTCTCGCCTTGTCGAGGAGCTGGAAGCCAAGTGTACTGTTGCTGAGCTTTTGGCGACGGGCCCGGTGCAGACCCAGTTCTGCGACAACCAGCTGGTGCGCATGGTGCTGCCGGTGATGGAGGAGGACCGTTCCGTGCGTATCCTTCGCGCTCCCGATGCGCTGTATTTTGCCCAGCACGAGATCTGCAGCTTTTACGCCGAACAAGAGGACTTTGAGCGCGCGCTGCCCGAGGTGCGTCGTCTCTACGATTTGGCGCGCTCGTCCATGCAGTCTCACTTCGCCCTGATCAACGTGCTGGCACGCCTGGAACGCTATGACGAGATTATCGAGGTAGCGCGCCACGGCCTGCGCATTGCCAGTGACCGGCCTTCGATCGGTTACCTGTTCTATCGCCTGGCATTCGCCTACTGGAACTGCGATCAGTTCGAGCTGGCGCTGGCATGTTATCGCCTGGTGCCGCGCGGCGAGGAGTCGGGCGGCAGTGCGCAGGAGGAAATGCAGGGCCTTATGAACGAGATGGGCGTCATCAAACCGCCCACGTTTGAGGAGGCTGTCGAGACCATCCGCAAGGCAGGTCTTGAGCTGCCGCCGGTGCCCGCCGTGACCAATCAACTCGCAGATGCCGCCGTGCAACTCGTCGATAACGGCTTCTTTTTCTTGGCGCGCGGCTGTATCTATCAAATGTGGCGCACCATGGGCAACGATGAGCTCGGCTCCCTCAACCGCTCGCTGGGGTAGGGCGGCAAAACCGGCCTGAATAGAGCTGGATATACCGTTTGTTCAGTGCACTGAACAAAAGTGGTGTGTTTTGTTCAACATACTGAACAAAACGGAGGGCTGCTGGGATCGGTGGTATTTTCATCGCCTATGCATAGATAAGGTATAACGAATTAAGTTATAACGAATTAAGATGTGAATTACTATAGCGAGCGGGATTGTCGCTAATTTGAACGTAAGTGTCTGTATCGGTCCAGGTGAGAAGGCCTGACAAGACCGATGCGGACGTAAAATCGCTCAGCCTGCTAAAACTGTTAAACTCTGCTAAAGTTGCTAAACTTTGTTAAAGTTGTTAAAACTGGCAGAGGAGGTCGAATGTCAAAAGCTATTAATCCCTTTAAGCCAACAGCGGGCATGAATCCACCTGAGCTTATCGGACGCGACGCTGTTTTGGATGACTTTGCCGAGGCTCTTGAGAATGGCCCTGGTGCCCCCGATCGACTCATGCGCATCTCGGGTGTCCGAGGCACGGGTAAAACGGTGCTCCTCAACGCATTGGGCGATCTTGCGCGCAAAAAAGGATTCGAGGTTGTCGACGTCGCCTCAAATGCCGGTTTTTGCGACAGAATTCTCGAGGCTCTGCAGCGAAATGTTCGTCTTGCATCAATGTCGATTTCCCCATCGATTTTAGGAGTCAGCCTTGGCTCCGTGGAGCTGTCGAAGTCAGCCTCTCATCTGGGCGAGGCGATGTACGATGCCGCGAAGCGAGGTGGTTTGCTCATCACACTCGATGAGATTCAGGACGCCTCAACTGAGGAAATGCGCGAACTGGGTAATGAAATGCAGCTCTTGATTCGCCAAGGGGCGAATGTCGCCTTTGCATTCGCTGGTTTGCCAACCTCTGTGGATGGCGTGGTGGTGGATGATACGTTGACGTTCCTTCAGAGGGCGAAGCATATCGAACTCACGCGGCTTTCAGATTTTGAAGTCGGCGGATCGTTTGAGGATACGATGAGGCGTGCGGGCAAGGAGCTCGACGAAGGCGTTGCTGAGCTTTTGACAAAGGCTTCGGCAGGCTATCCCTTTATGGTCCAGTTGGTCGGATATTACGTTTGGCAGGTTGCTGCGCGCAGCGGGTCGGAGAGCGTGAGTGAAGAGGCGGCTCGCAAGGGTGTCCAGGCGGCTCTTGATAGTTTCAATGCCATGGTGATTGCCCCCGCGCTGCGCAGGGTGTCGGAGCGGCAGTTTCAATATCTCGCGGCGATGGCGCAATGCGAAGGCGGCGAGATTACGAACGGTGATATTGCCAAAAAGATGGGATTGTCGGCGAATAAAGTCGGGTCGTATCGCAAACGTCTGATCGATACGGGACTGATTGAGCCTGCTGGCTACGGCTGTGTTTCGTTTGCAATTCCGTACATGCGCGATTATCTGTTGGAGACCGTTCGAGCGGACTAATAAAGACTGGAGGCATCGACGCCGCCGCTGGGGTTGCCCCGTATCTTTGTCTAAATCTGTAACATCTGGACGAAGATTCGGCCTGTAACTGTTACAGATTGAGATGATTGGGTGAGACGTCTACTGGCAAATTGGAATCGCTCCAAAATTCCCCCTTGCCCATCCTCGACTGTTTGGTTACTATAGAACGGCTGTTACGGAGAGCTGACCGAGAGGCCGAAGGTGCTCGCCTGCTAAGCGAGTATGCCCCAAAAGGGCATCTGGGGTTCGAATCCCCAGCTCTCCGCCAGTAAGACTTGAAAGAAGGGTCCCATTTGGGGCCTTTTTTTGTGCGGAGAAAGGGCGCTGGGGATTCGAACCCGAGAGGGCACGGGCGTTAAGCAAACGCGAAAGCGTTTGTAGCCCGTGGGCGAAAAGCCGCCAGGCTTTGAAGCCGGAGGGCATGCGTAGCATGCCCGGACATCCCCAGCTCTCCGCCAGTACGAATTTGAAGAAGGGCTCCGTAAGGGGCCCTTTTTGGTATGGAGAACGTTAGCTGGGGATTCGAACCCTCAAAAAAAGAGGCGCCCCGTTGGACGCCTCTTTTGGTTCGGTGTGCTATCGCTCCGGCCTACACCTCGGGAGCCTTGGCTACGGTCTCGCTCTCGGCTGTGAGCGGGCGGTTGTCGATGCGGCGGCTCAGGCGGTCGAGCTTTACCAGTAGCCACTCGATGGGATTGGGCCCCGTTCCTTCCTCGTCGGCGACCAAGTCCATAACGGCGATCTTGGTGCCGTCCTGCTTCAACGTAACGCTGCCCACCTTGTCGCCAACATGCACCGTGCCCGAAAGGTCATCGTAGCTAACCTTTTCGGTCACTTCGCCGGCGAGTGAGAACACCGTTGCCTGTGCGGCGGGGTCGGCGAGCGTGGCGTCGATCGTCTTGTCCGTCCAATCTGTCTGGCTAATGCGTGCCATGAGCGGGTTGCCGTTGGCGGTCTTCTCCCGCGTGTTGGCGATCGCAACCGCAACTTTGTGACCGTAGTACCAGTTGGCAAGGGTCGCCGTATCGGTAAAGCGCTGGTCGCTGGTGGTGGAGTTCAAAATAACGGTGTAGATCTCGTCGCCGTCGCGGTTGTAGGCGCTCGTAAAGCAATAACCCGCGTCGTCGGTGGTGCCGGTCTTGCCGCCAATGTTTCCGTCCTGACCAAGCAAAACGTTGTGCGTGTCCATGGAATGCGAATGGTCTGAGCCATCGGCGCCCGTGACCTCAATCCAAGAATCCTCGCTCGCGACGACTTTACGAATCGTATCGTTTTTCATGGCCTCCTGCATCATCAGTGCCACGTCATGTGCGGTTGAGTGCATGTCGCCGGCCCATTCATCAAAGTCCAGACCGTGTGGGTTCTCAAAGACCGTGCCGGTACAGCCGAGCTTTTTGGCGCGCTCGTTCATGGCCTTCACAAAGGTTGCCTCGGCGTCTTTGGTCTTGGGGTCGATCTTTTTGCCCACGTACTCGGCAAGCACGATGGCGGCGTCGTTGCCCGAGGGGATCATCAGGCCGCGTAGTGCCTGCTCCACGGTGAGCTCGTCGCCTTCGAGCAGGCCGGCAGTCGAGTTGCCTACGGTGGCGGCGGCGTTGCTCACCGTGACCTTCTCGTCCATCTTGCAGTTTTCGACGGTCAGGATTGCGGTCATGACCTTGGTGATCGAGGCAATCTTGACCTGCTCATCGGCGCCGCGTCCATAGTAGACGGTGCCATCCTTGTCCATAACAAGGGCATTTGTTGCCTCGATATCGGGCAGGTTTTCTGCCGTGATGCCGCGGACGTCGGCGGTCTTGCCGCAGACGTCGTCGGTCGTGAGCACTTGGGCACCGGCAACAGCGGGCACGCCGGCAACGAGGGCGACGGCGCAGGCAAAGCCGGCGGCAAGCTGGGCAGAGCGCTTTGCAAAAGAGGTGAGGGACTTCACAGATTTCGCTTTCGACGGGATGGTCTCTTCTGGCACTAGAGCTGTCTCTTATACACATC
>CABSMB010000089.1 GCA_902478705.1 uncultured Collinsella sp.
TCGGTGCCCACTACGCGCGCCGCTGGTTCCTGCCTACGCCGCTGCGTGCCATCTTTGTCGTGGCCGGTTACATGACCTTTTTGCGCGCCGCTCTCCACGAGCTCTCGCAGCCGCGCCTGACCGTTCCCGTGCTCGACGCTTCGGCCATCGGTATCTCGTTTGTCAAACGTGATGTCGATACCGCGGGGCAGACGATGTTCCTGCTCAATGTGGGCGAATTGCTCGAGGACTACACGCGCGCCATGAGCGAAAACGAGCTCATCAACTCGCTGCTCGACGTGCCCGATAAGGCACAAAAAGTGGTCGGCGACACCGAGGTGAGCGTTGCCGCCACCGAGCTTGAGCCCGGCGATCTGGTGGCCGTGCGCACCGGCATGTCCATCTGCATTGACGGCGTGGTCGAACAGGGGAGCGCCATGGTCAACCAGGCGACCCTGACCGGCGAGCCGCTTGCCGTCGAGCGCAGCGCAGGCGACGATGTGTTTGCTGGAACTGTCGTCGAGGACGGCAGCATCTTGGTGCGCGTGCGCGCCAACACGGCTCAGACCAAGCTGCGCTCGATCGTCTCGCTCGTGCAGGCGGCCGACTCGCTCAAGTCCGAGGGCCAGTCGCACATGGAAGACCTCGCCAACAAGATCGTCCCGTGGAACTTCCTGCTCGCGGGCCTGGTTGCGCTTACCACCCGCAGCCTCATCAAGACCTCGGCGGCGCTGATGGTCGACTACTCGTGCGCACTCAAGCTCACGGGTTCCGTTGCCGTCATGACCGCTATGAGCGATGCTGCCAAGATGGGCGTCATGGTCAAGGGCGCCAAGTACTTTGAGTCGTTTGCCAAGGCCGATACCATTGTCTTTGATAAGACCGGCACGCTGACCGAGGCGCAGCCGCGCCTGGCTTGCGTGCTGACGACCGATGGCTGGAGTGAGGACGAGGCCCTGCGCCTTTCCGCTTGCTTGGAGGAGCATTTTCCGCATCCGGTAGCGCGCGCTGTGGTCAATGCGGCACGCGAGCGCGAGCTCGAGCATCGCGAGCGCCATGCCGCCGTCGAGTACATCGTGGCACACGGCATCGCTTCGTCCATCGAAGGGCGTCGCGCCATCATCGGTTCCGCGCACTTTGTATTTGAGGATGAGGGCGTGCAGCTCGGGTCCGACATTAAGGAGCAAATCGAGCTCCAGATGCAGGGCCTGTCGCCGCTGTACCTGGCGGTCGACGGCACGGTCGTGGGCGTGCTCGGCATCGAGGATCCGCTCAAGCCCGGGGTCCGCGAGGCTATCGCCGACCTGCATGCGCTGGGCGTCAAGCATGTCGTTATGCTCACGGGCGACTCCGAGCGCACGGCCGAGCGTATTGCGCGAGAGGCAGGGGTCGACGAGTTTAAGGCCGAGCTGCTGCCCGAGGACAAGTACGCTTATGTGGAGCGCATTAAGAGCGAGGGGCGCCACGTTGCCATGGTGGGCGACGGCGTCAACGATTCGCCAGCGCTCGGTTTGGCCGACGTGGGCCTGGCGATGGGTGGCGGAAGCGACATCGCCAAGGAGGTCGCCGATATCATCCTGACCGATACGGACCTTGCCGCGATCGTGCGCCTGCGCCGCATGAGCCAGGGCCTCGTTGATCGTCTGACGAACTCCTACTCTAAGGTGATGCTCACCAACTCAGCACTCTTGGCACTGGGCATTACCGGCACGATTACCCCGCAGGCGTCGTCGCTGCTGCACTACGGCTCGACGATTGCCTACAGCCTGAGCAACGCCAAGGCTTACCTGCATTAGCAGACGTGTTTGCCCACGTTATCTGGCCTGCGCCCAGACGGCATCGGTGTCGTCCGGGCGCAGGCCTTTTGCATTTGACCATTTGCTAGCTTCTCTATATAGTGTTGCTAGCGATGCTAGCAATTGAAGGGAGTGGGATCAACGTGGGTGCTGTTAGCGGCATGGCGCAGGTGAACGTTCGCGTAGATCGCCAGGTCAAGAACCGTGCCGAGGAGACGCTGCGGCTTTCGGGCGGGTCACTGCCCGAGCTCATCAAAAAGGTGGTGGCCAAGGTCGCGCAGGGTGGCGGGCAGTGCGAGGAAGTGCTTGCGGCCGTCGACGAACGGCAGCAGACCGTCACGCCCGATACGCCGTTCGCCGCATCATGGGCGGCGGCGGATCGGCTTTACGCGGACCTGGGCATCGCTACGTCGCCTGTGTCCGACGATCGCGATTGGGACGCAATCTATTCCGAAGCCATGGACGAGCGCTATCGCCAAAAGGGGATGATCCTGTGAGCGGGGCTCCCCTCAAAATAATGGTGGATGCCAACGTATGGGTTGATTCGTTTTGCGCCGACCATGCCGAGTCGTTTGCCGCGCGTGCGTTTATTGGGCAGGCGACGGAGGCGGGGGCATTGCTGTTCTTTCCGGTGCATATCGCTAAGGACGTGCTGTACGTTGTCCAACACGAGCTGAAGCGCAGCGTTCTTGCCAGCGGGGGAGCACTCGACGAGGCTTCTGCCCGCGCGATTGGCGATGCGGCGCTGGCGTTTGTTCGGAATATGACCGAAAACGCTATGGCCGTGGGCGCTGATGCATCGGACCTTTGGCTGGCCGACAAATACTTAGCGCTCCATCGCGATTACGAGGACAACTTGGTGCTCGCCGCGTGCAAGCGCGCGCAGGTCGATTACTTGGTGACCAACGATCGCAAGCTGCTCGAACATGCCGTTCTTGCAGCAAAGACCCCGCGCCAAATGATGCCGATTCTGGCTTTGGCTGAACGCGGCGGCGCGGCTATCGGTTGACGCGAACTGTTTGCGGGCCTCTTGGACGACGATGCGCCAAGGGGCCCGCGTCTGCTATTTACAAAAGCTCGGCCTTGATGGCGTGACTTTTTGCGAGCTGCTCGGCTGCCTTTTCTTCGGAGCTGTTAAGTGCTGCCAAGCTGCGGTAGACCCACTCGTTGACCTGGGTGTTCTTGACGCCTGCGGTCTGCATAAGGGTGCCTACCTCGCGGATTGCTGCGAACAGATCGGCTTTGGGACCTGCGAGCTCGACCTCGATGCCGTGGTAGGCGGCCACGCCGCGGTTCTCACTCACGTGGTCGATAAAGCTCTCGACGGTCTCAAGCTGCTGGGTGAGAGCAGCATTATCGTCGGCGTCCAGCGCGACGAGTGCGTTCGATACCGTGAGGGCGGGATGTCCGCAGGGGACAAAGCCTTCGATGACATCCATGGCTTCGGTAATGGTTGAGCCCAGGCCTGCAAGGGCATTGACGAGTTGCTGCTTGGTATCCATAACGGTCCTTTCGACGGGTCAATTTTGCTTGGCGAAAATATACGTGACGCGTTCGGTGGCAAAAGTGCGAAGTGTGGTGCACATTAGGGTCTTCACAGCTCGTGCATAGAGCAGCTGTCTGCCTTTAGAACGTGGTAAGATAGCTATCCACGAGCGGGGTTCACCCCGCGTGTTCCTTGAAAAGTCGACGGTTATCGGGTGCTTGCAGGCTCGATACCATCCAGACTTTCCCGACATTCGGGGGCGACTGGTTTCGACACGATAGCTCTGAGAGAGGAAGCAAGCCGAGGTCTCCTCGCCTCGTTAAACAGGGGTACCGTCAAATTGAATTGACAACAACTCTTCTTTTGAGCCTATGGCTCTCGCTGCTTAGTTTATAGCGGCGCGTCAACCCGGTGATTTCCCCGACACCGGCGCGACGTCATTTTAGGGGAATGCTCCTGCACACGTAATCGGTATGGCGCAGGCTAAGACCGAACCGGTTAGGACGCCGCGAGCGTGTCGCTGCGCGCAAAGCGTCCGAGACAAAACCAGCGACTGAGCTTGGAGATGCCAATCAGGGGGCTTTCGTGGACCGGAGTTCGATTCTCCGCGCCTCCACCAATAGTTACAGGCAGGTAGAGAAGTGTCTCTACCTGCTTTTTTATTACATATAGATACCGCGGAGAATCGAACTCTGTGCAGGGCGCGGGCGTAAAGAAAACGCGTAAGCGTTTTTAGCCCGCGGGCGAGGACGCCGGCAGGCGGCCGAAGCCGGCGCGGATTTGAAAAGTAAATACGCGGATTCTCCGCGCAATGCCCCAGCCCAGAACAGATGCGATGTTTATCGAATCTCAGCCGGCCACGCCCTGCTTCAACGGAACCCCAAACCGCGGAGAATCGAACTCTATACAGGGCGCGAGCGTAAAGAAAACGCTTCAGTGACGCAGGGTGGGACGCGTTTTCCCAATGGCGGCCCAGGCGGAAAGCGCATCCCGGAATCCGCACTCAGACTGGGACGTAGTTTCCGGATGGTGTCTCAAACGGAAACCGCATCCCGGAATCTAAGCTCGGAATGGGATACATTTTCCGGATGACGCCTCAAGCGGAAACCGCGACCCGGAATCGAGCCGTAGAGTGGGACATGCTTTCCCAATGGCAGCCCAGGCGGAAAGTCCATCCCGAAATCGCCCCTCAGAACGGGACGTACTTTCCGCTCCATCTCTTCAACTCCAAAACCTATGCACCCTCCATTCCAAAACTGGGTAGAAGAAGGCCAAAACGCAACGGCAGGAGGTCAATATGACTGCAGAAGATAAGGCAAAGAACGCCGGCAAGGTCGCGCTCGTTTTGGAGGGCGGCAGCTTCCGCGGGCAATTTACCGCAGGCGTGCTCGACGTTCTCATGGAGGCCGGCGTCGAGATTCCGGCGGTATATGGCGTATCGGCCGGCGCCCTCAACGGCGTGAACTACAAGTCGCACCAGATCGGCCGTGCCAACCGCATCAACCTGGCTTTCTGCAACGACAACCGCTTCATGGGCGCCGCATCGTTTGCATCCACGGGCTCCATTGTGGGTTACGACTTTATTTTCAACGATGTCCAGGACCGCCTGGATCCCTTTGACAACGAGACGTTCGACGCGAGCCCCATCGAGATGTACGCCGTCGCGACGGACATGCTCTTTGGAACCGCCGCGTACCTGCCGGTCAAAAGCGCCGTACTTGACCTCGACGCCGTGCGCGCATCGACGTCGCTGCCGCTGGTGACGCCGCCGGTCGAGATCGATGGGCACAAATACGTCGACGGCGGCGTGGCCGATTCGGTTCCTATCGAGCATGTGCTCGAGGAGGCGGGCTTCGACCGCGCAGTCGTCATTGTCACGCAGGACCGCTCGTACGAGAAAAAGCCCTACGAGTTTATGCCAGCCGCACGCGCTCGCTATGCCGACTACCCCTATCTGCTCGAGGCCATCGAGACGCGCCACGACCGCTACAACATCCAGCGCATGCATCTGTGGAAGTATGAGCGCGAGGGCCGCGCGCTGGTCGTTGCTCCGCAAAAGCCGGTCGAGGTCGGCCATGTCGAACACGATCCGGCAAAGCTCCTCGACCTGTATATTCAGGGCCGCCAGGAGGCAAAGCGTCTATTGAGTGATATCGAGGCATTTGTCGAGCGCTAGTGTCGCAACGTCATGACCCATGGACGACATGTGCAGAAACTCTGGTCGGAGCCAAAATACCTGTTGACTCGGGCGGCGAGCGGGGTAATATGGACAGGTTACTTGCAGAGCCCCGTGAATCTCTGTAACAACACGTACTGTACATGGAGGAGTCTAAGTGATTTCGAAATCGACTCACTACGCCAAGCAGGGCGAGGTCCAGCGCAACTGGGTTCTCGTCGACGCCGATGGTGCTGTCCTGGGCCGTCTTGCCACCCAGATCGCAATGATCCTGCGCGGTAAGAACAAGCCCCAGTTCACGCCCAACAGCGACTGCGGCGACTTCGTTGTCGTCATCAACGCCGATAAGGTCCAGCTTACCGGTAACAAGGCTGACACGAAGACCTATTATCGCCACAGCGGCTACAACGGCGGCCTCAAGGCTGAGAGCTTCCGCCAGGCTATGGAGAAGCACCCGGAGAAGGTCATCGAGCGCGCCGTTCGCGGCATGCTGCCCAAGACCACCCTCGGCCGTGCCCAGATGACCAAGCTTAAGGTCTACGCTGGTGCCGAGCATCCGCACGCTGCCCAGAACCCCACGAAGATTGAGCTGGAGGCTTAAAGATGGCTGAGAACACCGTTGTCTACCAG
>CABSMB010000090.1 GCA_902478705.1 uncultured Collinsella sp.
GGCGTCTCGGAGCAGACAGTCTCGCGTACAGTGCACGATTCGCCCAGCGTGCGCCCCGAGACCAAGGAGCGCGTGCGTGCCGCCATGCGCGAGCTGGGGTATCGCCCCAATTTTGCCGGTCGATCGCTGCGCCGCGGTAAGTTTAAGACCGTCGGCGTCGCCATGTTCAACATTACCGGCACCGGCAACCTCGACCGTATGGAGGGCTTTGCCGCCGCGGCCGACAAACACGGCTATGCCATCACCCTCACTAAAGTAGATGGACACCCCTATACCCTCGAGAGCGCATCGTCGCGTATGAGCGCACTGCCGGTGGACGGTATAGTCGTGATTATGAACCGCATGCCGGCGGACTTTGGCACCTTTGAGCCGCTGCCCGGTATGCAGACGGTGCTCGTTACCATGCTGGAGCACCCGCTCTGTTCAACGGTCGATAACGACCAGTTCGATTGCTCGCGCCAAGTGGTCGAGTACTTGCTGGGGCAGGGGCACAAGACCGTGCACTTTATCTCGTGCCCCGAGCGCTCGCTTTCGGGCATGCGGCGCGAGGAAGGCTGGCGTGAGACATTGCGTGCGCATGGCATTGAGCCACCGCAGCTCGTCCGTGGCGACTGGACGGCGCAGAGTGGATATGCCGCCGGCCAGGTGCTTGCGGATGATCCGACCTGCACGGCCATTTATGCCTCCAACGATGCCATGGCCTACGGCTGCATTCGCGGGCTCGAGTCGCGCGGAAAGCGCGTGCCCGAGGACGTGAGTGTGGTGGGTGTTGATGACAGCCTGGGCGATATCGTGCCCGACCGTCGCCTGACCACGGTGCGCTTTGACAACAAGCGCGTCGGCATGTGGGCGGTCGACAAGATTGCCGGCGCCGAGGGCGTTGCGCCCGGTGTGGAGCACAGGCTGTTTCCGGGCGAGCTCGTCGAGGGCGATACGGTGCGCGATGTACGCTAGGGTGCGGACCTGTTTGGGTTGCCGATAATTGTGTTTGATATTGTTCGGATTGGCTTGAAAGCCGTTCACGGCTGAAAAGCAACCGTTCATAGCTCAAAATTGCATTTTGCGCTGTTCTTTTTTGTTTGAATGTTACTGTTCCTGCCATACACAACGCAGCGCGTATGCCCGGACGCGATGCTCTCCGTTGGTTCATATGTGAAAGGAACGCAATATGGCAACCAAAGAAGAAATCTCGATGGTTGGATTCGAGATTGTCGCATATGCGGGCGACGCCCAGACCGATCTGATTGCAGCGCTCGATGCTGCTCGCGAGGGCGATTTTGAAAAGGCCGAGCAGCTGCACAAGGATGCGAGCGATGCGCTCATCGGCGCTCACGACACGCAGACCAAGCTGCTTTCGCAGGAGGCTGGCGGCGGCGAGATGGAGATGACCTTCATCATGGCCCATGCTCAGGATACTCTCATGACCACTATGATTTTGGAGAAGCAGGCCCGCTTCACCATCGATGCCTACAAGCGTATCGCCGAGCTCGAGGCCAAGCTCGCCTAACGAGCCCTCACAACCAAGTCCCCTTCCAAAAGCTCTGCCGTTACCCGCGGCAGGGCTTTTTCTGTCCTCCTCCAAGTTGCGGTGAAATAGGGACTGAATAGGGGCCGGCGGGCGCAAAACAATCCCTATTCCACCGCAACTCATCCCGAGATAGTCATTGGAGACGTTCTTAAACGACTAGTCATTGGGGACAGTCTTGGTGCGCTCCGTTGGTCCTCCCGTTCGATTTTTGCTCGGTGGGTATACTTCCTTTCGCATTAAACGCCGGAATGAGGAGGTATCCAAATGCCGGATAACGGGTCAATACAAAAAAGAGACGCGCACGAGATGGCTCATGGGCGTCCTGTCCAGATAACCGAGCACACGACGGTAACCGAGCTGCAGCCCAGCCTGTCCGATGTCGTGTGCGCAAACAAAAAGCTGCAGATTGGCCTTATCGTTGCGCTCGTGGTACTGGCGCTGCTGTCGGGCTTTGTAGCTCGTCCGCATTTCGCCGATACCAAAACTTGGGACTCCACCATCGAGGTCATCGATCAAAAGAAAGGTAACGTACTGGCGCTCACGGCTTCATGCGTTGCTCTATCTGCGGGTATTACGGCGCTGCCGGGTGATACGGGAACGCCGGTTGCCGAGCAGCTCGCGCAGCTTTCAGGCAACCTTGGTATCGTGCTTGCCGTGCTATACCTAGAGAAATATTTGCTCACGATTTTGTGGTCGGTTGGCTTGGGCATCTTAATCCCGTTTGCGTTGGTGCTCTTTGCGGTGTCGCTTGGCATTCACGGGCGCTGGAGTACGAGCGCCGTCCTGCGCCGTGTGGCGACGCGCGTGCTGGTGGTTGCCGTGATCGGCATGGCGCTCGTACCCGCGAGCGTATGGGTGTCGCAGAAGGTCGATGAAACGTATCGCGTAAGTATTGAGCAAGCTGAGCAAAAGGCTGCGGACGCTGCGGATGTGGCCGACACCACGGACAAGTCAGCCGAGACCAGCTCAAAATCGAACAAGAAAAAATCCGAGGCCAAGGAGTCCAAAAACGTGCTCGAGCAGTTGACTGACGGGGCATCGAGCCTTGTTACGTCGGTGACCAGCGGCGCCAAGCAGATGACCGATGAGATCGTGCATCAGGTGACCGATCTCATCGAAGGCGTCATCGTGATGATCGTGACCTCGTGTGTGATTCCTCTACTGGTGCTCGTGGCGTTCCTATGGCTAGGACACGTGCTGCTGGGGATCGATATCTCCGGTCCCGCGAACTATCTGACGGGTCGTTTCTTGAGCGCTCCGTCCAGACATGCCAAGAAGAGCGGGCAGTCTGAGTAGGCGGCAAAGCGATCCTTGGAAGATCAACCGTAAGAAGGGCGGCCGAGACGAGTTCTCGGCCGCCCTTTTGTTTGTTGAACACATGGTCGCTACGTCCGCGCCTGGTCCAAACGGTCAGCAATCATCTGAGAACGGTATTTGTTCAAAAAAGAACAAAGATAAACAAATAGTTGTTGCAGTTACTGTTCGAATGTGTTCAAATAAACATGAACAGTGAAGAACCGCACATTCAGATGCCCGGACCTGAACGCGATTCAACACTTCCAAACAGAAACTACGCACCTGCGTATCTCTCAAGGAGGATGTCATGAGGGTTGTAATCGCTTCCGATGCCGACGGTATGTCGATGAAGGAGTCCATCAAGGAGATGCTCATCGCCGACGGTCACGAGGTCGTCGACTATTCCGAGACCCCTGCCGCGGACTTTGTCGATTCCGCGACCGCCGTTGCCAAGGACCTGCTGGAGCACAAGGATTCCCAGGGCTTCGCATTCGATAAGTACGGCGTCGGCTCCTATATGGCCGCTGTCAAGATCAAGGGCATGGTCGTCGCCAACATTTCCGACGAGCGTTCCGCTTACATGACCCGCGAGCACAACGGCTCGCGCATGGTCACCATGGGCCCGGGCGTTGTGGGCACCGAGGTCGCTAAGAAGATCGCCCGTGAGTTCCTGCGCGCCCAGTACGCCGGCGGCCGTCACCAGATCCGTGTCGACATGCTCAACAAGATGGCCTAACGAGAGCCACCGAGAACTCGAACTTCTACCTCAACTTGTGAATTCAGACGAAAGGACGTTCTGATGAAGAAGACCATCGCAATCGGTTGCGACCATATCGTTACGGACGAGAAGATCTATCTGGCCGACCGCCTGGAGCAGGCTGGCTACAAGGTGCTCGACTGCGGCACCTACAGCCACACCCGTACGCACTATCCCATCTACGGTAAGGCCGTGGGCGAGGCTGTTGCCAGCGGCAAGGCCGACTTTGGCGTGGCCCTGTGCGGCACCGGCATTGGCATCACCAACGCCGTCAACAAGGTTCCCGGCGCCCGCTGTGCCCTGGTTCGCGACATGACTTCTGCCCTGTATGCCCGTCGCGAGCTCAACGCCAACATCGTGGGCTTTGGCGGCAAGATCACCGGCGAGTTCCTGATGGCCGATATCATGCTTGCCTTCCTGGAGGAGCCCTACGAGAAGACCCCCGAGCACGATGCCCTGATCGCCAAGATCGATGCCTGCAATAAGGCCGACGCCGAGGCTCAGGCTGACCCGCACTTCTTTGACGAGTTCCTCGAGAAGTGGGACCGCGGCGAATACCACGACTAAGGAGGTTACGCGGTTTTACCAAACCGCGTAACGGGTCGACGCTGCGCGACGCTCGCTGACGTTGAGGGTGCCTGTGGGGTTACCGCTGTTGTTGCGAAGCGTTCTGGTACGGCAAGTTGCTCCGATAACACGTTTGCTTGCTGAGCTTGTGTGCTTCGCTCTTGGCGGTACTCGGCATTCTGCAGCTTTTCAATTGACGGCTCGCGTTTCTGTAATGGGGCGCGGGCCAGTTTTCTATCAGCCCTATTGACTTGGTGGGCTGTCGTAAGAAAGGGAAGGCTCCTATGGAGTTTGTTCTTGATAACGGTTCTATCCGCGTAGCACTGAGCACGGCGGGCGGGTCGTTCACTTCTATTACGGCCAACGGCCGTGAGTACCTGTGGCAGGGCGACCCGGCGGTCTGGTCGGGCCAGGCACCCATTTGCTTCCCGATCTGCGGCGGCCTTCGTGACGGTCACGCAATGACCATGGGCGGCCGCGAGGTAAAGCTCGCCCGCCACGGTTTTGCGCGCAAGCAGGAGTGGAAGCTCGAGGAACAGAGCGACAACATGGTTGCGCTGAGCCTAAGCTCTGCCGACCATGCCGAGTTGCTCGAGCAGTACCCGTATCCGTTTAAGATCGTTGCTCGTTACACGATCGATTCGGAAAAGGTGAACGTGTCCTACGAGGTGACCAATGAGGGCACCGAGGACATGCCATTCTTTGTGGGCGGTCACCCCGGCTTTAAGTGCCCGCTCGACGAGGGTGAGTCCTATGACGACTATGAGCTCCGTTTTGAGCAGCGCGAGGCCGACGAGCTGTGTACTGCCGTTCCCTCGACGGGCCTGATTGATGTTGAGCATCGCAGCAAGAACCCGATGGTCGGCCACGACTTGCCGCTTACCCACGAACTCTTCGACTTCGCGGAGACCATCTTTGACGTGCTTGAGAGCCGCGTGGTTACGCTGACCAAGAAAACTGAGGACAAGGGCGTGCGCCTGACGTTCCCCGATATGCCGTACCTGATTGTGTGGAGCAAGCCCGAGGGCGACTTTGTGGCTGTTGAACCGTGGGGCGGCCTGTCCACCTGCTCCGACGAGGACGATATTCTGGAGCACAAGCGTGGCTGCCTGGTTGCCAAGCCGGGGGAGACCGTTACCCGCGGCTTTGAGATCGAGATCCTTTAACGAGTTATCGTATGTTTGGGGCGGGTCATGCCGCCCCGGAACAGGAGTTCAATATGATTCTGACCGTTACCATGAACCCGTCGATCGATACGCGCTATCAACTCGACAAGCTGATCATCGACGACGTTAACCGCGTGACGCCCGAAAAGACCGCTGGTGGTAAGGGCCTCAACGTGAGCCGTGTGCTGCTGCAGCTGGGCGACGACGTGCTCGCGACCGGCCTGCTCGGCGGCCACATGGGTGCCTATATGGCCGAGCTTATGGATGCCGATGGCGTCAAGAATGACTTTGTGCCCATCGCCGGTGAGACGCGCATTTGCCTGAATATCCTGCACGAGGGCAATCAGACCGAGCTGTTGGAGAGCGGCCCGCAGATCGCCCCGGCCGAGCTCGAGGCCTTTACGGCCAAGTTTGCCGAGCTTGCAGCGAAGGCGGACGTCGTGACGCTTTCGGGCTCGCTGCCGCGTGGCGTCGATGCCGGCTACTATGCCGAGCTCGTCAAGATCGCCGAGGAGGAGGGCGCCAAGGTGCTGCTCGACACCTCGGGTGCATCGCTGGAGGCCGCGCTGGAGTCCGACGCTAAGCCTGAGCTGGTAAAGCCCAACCTGACCGAGATTAACGGCCTGCTGGGTACGTCCTTTACGACCGATGATGTCGATGCCCTGCGCGAGGCGCTTGCCGCCGATGGCCGCTTTGCCGGTATCCCCTGGGTTGTCG
>CABSMB010000091.1 GCA_902478705.1 uncultured Collinsella sp.
TCTTGCCGATGGTATCGATCTCGTCGATAAAGACGATACACGGGGCCTTTTCCTTGGCCTGCTTAAACAGATCGCGAACCTTAGCGGCGCCGCGGCCAACGAACATCTCAACAAACTCAGAACCAGAAATACTAAAGAACGGCACGCCCGCTTCGCCGGCCACAGCCTTGGCAAGCAGGGTTTTACCGGTACCCGGAGGGCCAACAAGAAGGGCACCGCGCGGCAGCTTGGCGCCGATCTCCTCGTAGCGCTGCGGCTTCTCCAGAAAGTCGACGACCTCCTTGAGGGACTCCTTGGCCTCTTCCTGGCCGGCGACATCCTTAAAGGTCACGCCCACGTCCTTGGAGGCGATCACGCGAGCGCCGGACTTGCCCAGCCCACCGCCGCCAAAACCACCGCCGCCAAAGTTCATCGACGGACCGTCATCACCCATGGCCTTCTTCATGCGGCGGTTGAGCCACCAGCCGATCAGGAAGAAAATCGCCATGGGAAGGATGAGCGTGAGCAGGTAGTAGGTCATCAGACCCGAGTTCTTATCGGGAACGACTGACTCAAGCGAGGCACCAGATTCAAGCACGCGATCGGTAAAGCCCGCGTCATTCGGCACACCGGTCGTCTTGTAGGCGATGTTCTCGTCCTCGCCCTTCTTGGTGTAATAAATCGTGTAATCGTCCGTGTTGTACTCGACCTTGTCGACACTCTTCTTATCGAGCGCTTTGACAAACGTCGAATAATCGGTCTTCGTAATCTGCTGCGTGTGACCGATGTTGGGGAACAGAACGGTCGAGAGCACGAGGTAGACGACGAAGGCGATGAGCACGTAGAGGATCATATTCCTTCTACGTTTGTTGTCATCCATCTCCATCTGCTTGAACTCCATCTACTGGGGTTGATAATGTCTTCTAGAATACCCAACCCGGACGGCGATAAACCGACGCCGGGCACGAAAGGACAGAGATGGCATCACTGGAAGTCGGCAAGGTTCAAATCTATACGGGCGACGGCAAGGGCAAGACAACGGCCGCGCTGGGACTCGCGCTGCGCGCCACGGGCTATGGACTTAACGTGCTCATGCTTCAGTTTGCCAAGAAGCTGCACTGCGCCGAACATGACGCAGCACCTCGATTGGGGCTACGCATCGTACAAGCCGACCGCAACACACCCGAAGCCTGTGCCGCACAGATCATGGAGCTCGCACGCGAGCAGATTTCACAGGTCGACGTGCTGATCTTGGATGAGCTGGGGGAAGCCATGCGACGGGGCTTTGTGACGCGCGAAGATGTCGAAGCGTTGATCGCAATGAAACCGACCACCACGGAGCTCGTGCTCACCGGCCGCGGCTTGCTACCCCTCGCCGACCTTGCCGACCTAGTAACCGAAATGCGCCCCGTCAAACACTACTTCGACGAAGGCCTCCTAGCCCGCCAAGGCATCGAATACTAGCCATTGCGGACGTCCCCAATGGCTATGCAGTGGCGCGGCCGAGCCAGTTGCCGCTGTGATGGTAGACGGTGAACATCATGGCGGTGATTACCCAGGTTACGGGGTAGACCAGCAGCAGGTGCTCAAGCGACGGATCGAACGGCATAATCGCAAACACCCAGATCACCCTGAGCACGACGGTGCCAAAAATCGTGAGCAGCATGGGCTGCAAGCTCACGCCGGCGCCGCGAATGGATCCCGACGCGTTCTCGATAATCGAGAAAATCGCATAGAACGGCGCAATGAAATGGAGGATGGTCGTGGTGTACGCCGAAATCGAAGCATCGTCGACAAAAAGACGCGACAACGGACCCGAGAACACCAGCAGCACGGCAGACAGGCCACCAATGAGCATAAACGACAGCACGAGCGACGTATGGTAGCCCTTGCGCATGCGCTCGTAGTTGCGCGCGCCAAAGTTCTGTGCCGAGAATGTGGTGATCGACACGCCAAGCGCCTCGGTAACCATCCAGACAATGCCATCCAGGCGGCCCGAAAGACCCCACGCCGTGGTGACATCGGCACCAAACGAGTTGACCGACACCTGAATCAAAACGTTGGAAATCGAGTACGCAGCAGACTGAAAGCCAAGTGGCAGACCACACGAGATCATGCTCTTACAAATAGCAGGATCAATGCCGAGTTTGGACAGTGAAAGCCGCCACGCACCCGGTGCGTGCATCATACGAATCATAATCATCGTGGCGTTGGAGCAAATGGTCAGCGCCACCGCGATGCCGCAGCCCAGAGCCTCCATATGAAGCACGGCAACGAAGATGACATCCAGCACCGCATTAACAAGGCAGCCGGAAGCGATGATCACAGCAGGCCCGCGCGTGTCGCCCACGGCGCGCAGCAATGCCGTTCCCATATTGAGCAGCAGCGCCGCAACCATGGCGGCAAAATAGCAACGAGCATAGGCCACGCCCTCGGCCAATAGTTCATGCGGTGTGTTCATAAGTACCAGCATGGGCTCAACGAACACTATGCCAAGAATCGAGAAAACGATACCGCCCACCAGCGCGAGCGTCATGGCCGTATGGACCGATCGGCTCAGGCGCTCGTCATCGTGCTGACCAAAAAACTGACCGGTAATAACGGCACATCCAGCACCAACACCGACGCAAAAACCGATGCAGAGCTCTGTAAGCACCATCGTGGCCTGAATGCCACCCAGCGCGAGCTTGCCGCCAAACTGACCGACGATATAGGTACCGATAAGCGTGTATGCCTGCTGAAAGAACGAACTAAAGAAAATGGGAACGCACAGCGACAGCAGCTGCTGCCAAATGACACCCTGCGTTACATCGATAGCCGTAGATTTCTTAGCCACACGCCCTCCCCACTAGCGTACGTCATACAACAAAACATCAATTTAAGACCAAAGCCGACACCAGCTTAGCACCGACCAGCGTCGGCCGAAACGCCCCGAACCACAGCCCGGTGCGAAATATCTGTTTAGTGATACAAACCCGGCTGGTAGTGATACTCATTGCTCACATGCGGACACAGCTGCCAAAAGGCGACAGCACTTGCCGCGGCCACGTTGAGCGAATCGACCCCGTGCGCCATCGGAATACGCACGGCGCGGTCGCAGCCTGCAATGGTCTTGGCGCCCAAGCCAGCACCCTCGGTGCCCATAAAGATTGCCAGGCGGTCAATCTCCTGGAGCGCGGGATCGTCCAACGACACCGAATCATCCGTCAACGCCATAGCGGCACACGAAAAACCGGCATCGTGCAGCGCCGCCAGCCCATCATGCGGCCATACGCGCGCCTCGCTGCCAATGCGTGTCCAGGGCACCTGGAACACCGCGCCCATGCTCACGCGGGCCGAGCGACGGTACAGCGGATCGCAGCAGGTAGGGCTCACCAAAATGCCATCGACGTTCAGCGCAGCCGCCGAGCGGAAAATCGCGCCGACGTTGGTGTGGTCGACAATACCCTCGAGCACGCACACGCGCACCGGGCGCTCCCCCGCCGCCTCGACGACGCCACCCAAGAACTCATCAACCGGAATCTGACGCGGGCGACGGAACGCCGCGAGCGCACCGCGCGTCACGTTAAAGCCCGTCAGCTGCTCCATAAGCTCCATCGAGGCCACGAACACGGGAACCGGGCCCGCACCTTCGCGTACCGCCAGGCGCTCAAACAGCGGCATCATCTGGTCGAGCCAGCGTTCGCCCAAAAGAAAGCTCACCGGCTCATATCCGGCGCGAACCGCGCGCTCGATAACCTTGGCGCTCTCGGCGATAAAGATGCCCTTTTGCGGCTCCAGAACGCAGCGAAGCTCGCGCTCGGTCAGTCGCACGTAGGCATCGAGCCGCTCGTCCTCGAGAGAATCAATTCGCAGCACCTCAACGGCATCAGTCATAGCAGCCAGCCCGCACCCTTCTTTACAGCACATCTATACCAAACGAGGCGACGCTAAGCGCCGCCCCATGCATTCAAACAACCCGATGATACCGTTCACGCCAGACGATTTACGCCTCGACGCGACGATACGTCACGAACTCATAATCGAGACCCTCGTCACCCTCGCCCGCGGCAATCGTGGCAACACCGCCACGACGCGTAATCTCCCACGCGGGATCGGCATCCAGATCGGGAAAGTACGTGTCCACGGCATGGATGCAATGGTCGTGCGTGACCTCGGCCTCGGTGCAATACGGCAAAAATTGCCGATACACCTCGCCGCCGCCAATCACCCACGCAACGGGCTCATCGGCCACGGCGGCCAAGGCCTCGTCAACGCTATGCACAACGTCGACCCCCTCGGCAGCAAAGCTCTCGTCGCGGGTGAGCACGATATTGCGGCGATTCTTGAGCGGTCGTCCGCCGGGAAAACTCAGCAGCGTCTTGCGTCCCATAATGACCGGACAGCCTTTGGTGCACGCCACAAAATGGCGCATGTCGGCACGGTTGGACACGACCATGTCACCCTCGCACCCAATACCCCAGTCATCGCACACGGCGACAATGGCAGAAAGCTTACACGTCACGCGCGTCACCTACACCGCAATGGGGATGTTCTTGACCTGCGGGCCGTGCTCATAGCCCTCGACGATCAGATCATCGGTCGTAAACGCGTAGAAATCATGCACATCGGGGTTGAGCGTTACCTTGGGAGCCGCAAACTGCGGACGCTCGATAAGCTCGCGGACGATATCGACATGACGGTCGTAAATATGGGCATCGGCGATCACGTGCAGCAGCTCGCCAGCGATCATATCGACCGACTGCGCGACCATCATCAGCAAAATGGCATACTGGCACACATTCCAGTTGTTCGCGGCCAAAATGTCCTGGCTACGCTGGTTGAGGATCATATTGAGCGTCGGTTTGTCATCCTGAGGACGCTGCGTGACGTTATACGTCACACTGTAGGCGCACGGATACAGATGCATCTCGGACAGATCGCTGAACACGTACGTGTTCGTCATAATACGACGGCTGTACGGCGTGTGCTTAAGGTCGTACAGCACGCGATCCATCTGGTCAAAGTCACCCTCGGGATAATGGCTCTTCTGCCCAATCTGATACCCGTAGGCCTTACCGATGGAGCCGGTCTCGTCGGCCCACTCATCCCAGATATGGCTGTTGAGGTCATGCACGTTATTGGACTTCTTTTGATAGATCCATAGGATCTCATCCATGGCAGATTTGAGGGCTGTACGACGCAGCGTGAGCGCCGGAAACTCCTCACGCAGGTCATAGCGTGCCGTGACACCAAAGTTTTTAGTGGTATAGGCAGGGGTGCCATCTTCCCACACCGGGCGGACCTTTTGGCCCTCGGTGGTGGTGCCATGGTCCAAAATATCGCGGCACATGGCTACAAACTGTTGATCAGCCTTGCTCATTGACCCTCCTGTCAGTCGTCTATAAGCGAGATTCATTGTAGCCCAGGCGCACGCGGCCCCACAGCCCAAACATAAGCCCTCACTTTCTGACATATGCCAGAAATTCCTTGCGCAATTCTGCGCGTTCGCTATTCTATTGTTGACATATGTCAGATAAGGAGTGCGCGTGGCAGGAAGACGCGAAAAACTGCGCCGCGTCGGGATCATCCCCGAATACCGCGGCTTTACCCCTGACGGCCTAGCCAGTGGAGACGCCATCGATATGACGGTCGACGAGCTCGAAGTCCTGCGGCTGTGCGACCTGGAAGGCCTCAATCAGGAGGCCGTCGCCCAGCACATGGGCATTGCCCGCGCCACGGTGGCGGCAATTTGCAGCCGCGCGCATCGCAAGGTGGCAAACGCGCTGGTCAACGGACGGGCGATTGTCATCGAGGGCGGCAATATCGCGTACTCCCCCATTACCACGAAAACGGCCGCATGGCCAGCAAAGGAGGTCGGCACCATGAGGGTGGCAACCACGTACGACAACGGCAACATCTTTATGCACTTTGGCCGCAGCGAGCAGTTCAAGATCTACGACATTCAGGATGGCAAGGTGCTCAACGAGCAGGTCGTGGGCACCGGCGGCACCGGCCACGGTGCCCTTGCGGGCCTGCTCGCCAACGGCGGCGTGGACACGCTAATC
>CABSMB010000092.1 GCA_902478705.1 uncultured Collinsella sp.
GCAGGCGAGCAGGTACATCTCGGGATCGGGCTTACCGTGCACGACGTCTTCGCCGCAGGTCACGGTCTCAAACTTGTCAAAAAGGCCGACCATCTTAAGATTGCGCTCGGCCGTTACGTGGCGCGAAGACGTCGCGAGGCCCACGTGATAGCCCGCCGCCAGCAGTTCGTCCAGGCACTCGGCAGCGCCGGCCTTAAGCTCCAGCTCGGTCTTGACCATCTCGTCGCGAATTACTTTGTGACGAACATAGAGGGCATCGGCAGTTTCGTGGCTGCCGTAGTGTTTCTCGAGAATGCCCATGACATCGGGCAGCGTGCGACCGATGAACTGATGAATCAGCGCCTCATCAATCGCGAGCCCCAGCTCAACGGCGCCCGCTTTCCATGCCTTAATACCCAAGCGCTCGGTGTCCACGAGCGTTCCGTCCATATCAAAAATGACAGCCTTGATCATTTCGCTCCCCCTCATCGGCTTGCATTGCCGCTACTCTACCGCACTTTACAAACTTGTATATAACGTATATACATATTGCACTTTCGTTACATAGATAGAAGTCTTATGGTAAGCGGCCAGGTAGGATTATAGTTTCGTCCGAGCTTTTAACTGTAAGGAACGTTTCATGCTTTCAGACACCACCGCACCCGCAGAGGAGCTTCAGAACAAACTCGCAGCGCTCGAGCAGCTGCTTTTGGCATACGGACGCGTCGCCATCGGCTTTTCCGGCGGCGTCGACAGCAGTTTTTTGGCTGCCGTCTGCTCCCGCATCATGCCCGCCAGCACCCTTCTCGTCCACCTCACCACGCCGCTCATCGGCACGCCCGAGCAGGCTTCGTTTGAGCGGTCTGTTGACGGACAAGCCGATGAGGGCCCGCATTTTAAGCTTCCGGTGCTCAATCTTTCGGTCGACCAGCTTCAGCTTCCGCAGGTTGTCTGCAATGACGCCGACCGTTGCTATCACTGCAAACGCGCCGGCTTCACCGCCATCGTCAACCACGCCAAGTCGCTAGGCTTCCCCACCGTTATCGATGGCAGCAACGCGAGCGACCGAGGCGATTACCGCCCCGGTATGCGCGCCGCCCAGGAGCTTGGTGTTCGCTCGCCTCTTATGGAGGTCGGCTTTACCAAGGACGAGGAGCGCGAGCTGCTGCGTACGTGGGGCTATCCCGTTTGGAATCTGCCCGCTGGCGCCTGCCTTGCCACGCGCATCCCCACGGGCGAGGAGCTTACGCGCGAAAAGGTCGACTTGATTCGTGCCTGCGAGGATTACCTGCACGATCTTGACCTGTTACAGGTCCGCGCGCGCCTGGTTGGCGGCTGCATGCATATCGAGGCCGCGCCCGCCGACGTCGCCAAGATTGCCGCCCTCGGCGGAACCGCAGTCGACGACGGAGGAAAAACCCCGCTGCCCGCCGCCATCGAATCCGCCCTACGCAACCTAGGCTGCGGCCACATCTCCCCCGAGGTCACGCCCTACATTCACGGCAATATGAATCAATAGGCAACGCCCCAATAAGTTGCGCTGAAATAGTTCCTGAATTACCGTCCCAAATTAACCAATTCAGGTTGAGCATAAGTGAGCGAGCAGGTTCCGGGTGCGGCAAGGTGACGTGAAACAAGCGGGCGCTGACCTTTTGGTCGCGCCCGTGAAGTTGAACGTCAGATTGCCGTGCCCGGGGCCTGCGCAGCGCCAAGCAGTTACGCCGTTTGTAAAACGGCGTAACCTATATCTTTAGCGCACGGCCTTGACCGCCGCCGTCAGATCGAACAGCGTGTCGAGCACGGCCTCACAGCCATCCACCACGTCCTGCGGCAGCGGCACGATATCGGGAACGGCAAAGACACGGCAGCCGGCCGTGATACCCGAGACGCAGCCGTTGCGAGAGTCCTCGACCACGGCACATTCCTCGGGGGCAAAGCCCGCGCGCTCGCAGGCGAGCAGGTAGATCTCGGGGTCGGGCTTGCCGCGCTCGACGTCCTCGCCGAAGGTCACCGTTTCAAACTTGTCAAAGAGGCCGACCGTCTTAAGGTTGCGCTCGGCCGCAACGCGGCGCGACGACGTCGCAAGGCCAACGTGATAGCCCGCCGCCAGCAGCTCGTCTATGCACTCAGCAGCGCCGGCCTTAAGCTCCAGGTCGGTCTTGGCCATCTCGTTGTGAAGCTCAATATTGCGGGCATAGAGCGCCTCGACGGTTTCGCCCTTGCCGTAATGCGCCTCAAGGATGTCCTTGACATCGGCCATCGAACGGCCGATAAACTGATGGGTCAGCGCATCATCGATCGCAATCCCCAGCTCGGCAGCGCCCACCTTCCATGCTCTCATGTCCAAACGTTCGGTATCGATCAGCGTTCCGTCCATGTCAAAAATAACAGCCTTGATCATATCGACCCCTTCGTCGGCTTGCATTGCCGCAAATCCACTGCACGTCACAAATTTGTATATAACGTATATATCATATTTCACTTTCGTTACATAGACAGAAGCCTTATGACGAGCAGCTCGGCAGGACCATAACCTGCCAAAAAGGGACGGGTTTATTTTGGCAGCTTTTATCTGGGGAAACGTAGAACAAATCAATCAGTAGCGTTTGTCCCAAATCTTAAGTATTTGTTCGTTAGAACGGCTCGTGACGGCACCTGCTAGACTGGAACATCCCAACCGTCTAGCCAGGAGCCGCAATGTCGCGCAAGTCCGCCTACAAGCAAGTACTTTCCATCGGCACCGCCGTGGTGCTGGGATTTGCGCTGTTTACGGGATCGCTCGACGGAGCTCCCAAGCTGCTGTCGCCGCAAAGCGATGAGCAGGCAGCAGCTCTGGCCGAGAAGCAAAACGAGAGCCCCAGTCGCACCGACGACGAGGCAGACTTGGTCGCCCGGCTCGAATCGGGCACAGCGAGTTCCGAGGACTCTCAAAACAGCCAGGACTCCGGCGATGGCTCCGAGGCCATCGCGACTGACATCGGCAGCGACGTTGCCTCAGACAGCACCGTCACCCCCATCGACGAGGTCGAAAACCCCGACCTCAACCGCGCCCGCGGCGTATACCTCAGCAGTATTCCTGACTACGCCGGCAACCCCTACGTTGCTCTTCGCGCCGACAGCACGCACCCGTTGGGCACGCCGTCGTTCACGCTCGACGAGTATGAACGCGCCACCGAAGAGGGCTGCTTCAAGAAGTTCTCCAAGCTCGATAGCCTGGGCCGCACTCGCAAGGCGCTTGCCTGCGTGGGGCCCGAATCGCTCGGCCAAGGCAAACGCGGCGATATCTCGCGTATCCATCCTGCCGGCTGGCACCAGCAGCGCTACGACTTTATTCCAAGCCAGAGCCTCTACAACCGCTGCCACCTCATCGCCTGGTCGCTCTGCGGCGAAAACGCCAACCGCAAGAATCTCCTCACTGGCACGCGCTATCTCAACGAGACGGGCATGCTGCCGTTTGAGGAGCAGATCCTCGACTACATCCGCGACACGGGTAACCATGTGCTCTACCGCGTCACGCCCATGTACAACGAGGAGGAACTCGTCTGCCGCGGCGTGCGCCTAGAGGCGCAATCGGTCGAGGACCACGGCAAGACCCTGTGCTTCCACGTGTACTGCTACAACCTGCAGCCGCACGTGCAGATCGACTACGCCACCGGCCGCAACCAGGCTTCGGGGGATTAGAGTCGACCACGCCGCCGCATCATCCCAAAGCCAAATAATGATCCGCAATCCTTCCGTCGCATGCGGATCAAAAGACCGCCCCAGCACATAGCCGGGGCGGTCTTTCTACCAGCGGACATGTTGTGGGCAAAGCCACACGCTACTTGGCGCGGCCCTCCTCATAGCGCTCGACCAGCTTGGCCTGAACGTCATAGGGTACCTGCTCATAGCCCGCCGGCTTCATGGTAAAGTCGCCCGTGCCGCGCGTGATAGAGCGCAGACGCGTCGAGTAATCCGTCAGCTCGGCGAGAGGCGCCTGGGCAATGACCACGGTGTCGCCGCGCTCATCGGTCTCCATGCCCGTCACGCGACCACGCGAGGCCGAGATGTCGCCCATCACGGCGCCGGCGTAGCTCTCGGGGATAGTCACCGTGATTTCCTCGATGGGCTCCAGCACCACCGGGTCGGCATCGGCGCATGCCTTGCGCAGGCCGATGCGAGCCGCCGCGCGGAACGCCATCTCGTTGGAGTCGACGCTGTGATACGAACCGTCGTACACAGCCACGCGAATGCCCGTAAGCGGGTAGCCGGCAATGATGCCGTCCTTCATGGTCTCCTGAACGCCCTTGTCCACGGCGGGAATGAGCGAACGCGGAATGCGACCGCCCACGACCTCGTCTACAAACTCATAGCCATCGCTCGTGCCGTCGGGCCCAATGAGCGGCTCCACGCGCAGCCAGCAGTCGCCATACTGACCGGCGCCGCCGGTCTGCTTCTTGTGGCGGCCCTGGGCACTTGCCGTACGGCGAATGGTCTCACGATACGGAATGCGGATCGGCACGCTCTTGGCCGCGACCTTGGTACGGTCCTCAAGGCGATTGAGCAGGACCGAAACCTGTGCCTCGCCCACCGCCGAAATGATGGTTTGGCCGGTCTCTTCGTCGCGGTCGATGCTCATGGTCGGATCGGCCTTGCAGGCCTTCTCGATAAACGTGTAGAGCTTCTCTTCGTCGCCGCGATTCTCGGCCTCAATGGCGATACGGTACTGCGAATTAGGGAACTTAAACGCCGCAGCCTCGACCTTGCCGGTAATCGAGAGCGTATCGCCCGTCTCGGCCGCCAGCTTGGGCGCCACGATGATATCGCCGGCATAAGCGTGGCCGACCTCGGTCATGTCACGGCCGCACATCACATACAGGTGGGCCAGACGCTCACCCTTGCGCGTGCGCGCATTAATCAGCTCGAGGCCCGGCTCAAGCGTACCCGTCAGCACCTTGATAAAGCTGATGCGACCCTGCTGCGGATCGGCCAGAGTCTTAAACACAAATGCCACCGGACGGTCATCGTCACTCGAGATCTTAAGCGAATCGCCATCGATGAGCGGCATCTCGCCGTAGTCCGTCGGCGCTGGGAAGTACGTCGCGATGTCATCCATCAGCGAGTTGACGCCCTGCTCCTTAATGCAATCGCCCGCAAAGACCGGCACAAAGATGCGCTCGGCGATCGCCTTCGACAGCAGGCCTTCGAGCTCCTCCTGCGTCAGCGTCTCCTCGCCTTCCAGGTACTTCATCATCAGATCGTCGTCAGCCTCGGCCACCAGCTCGCACAGATGGTCATGGGCTTCCTCGGCCTGAGCACGATACTCCTCGGGGATCTCCGACTCAACGGCTTCGGCGCCGTTGCAATGGCGCGCCTTCATGCGCACCAGGTCGATGATGCCGTCAAAGTCCTCGCCCTCGCCCCAGGGAAGAGTCACGGCGCCCAGGCGCGTGCCAAAGCGCTCCTGCAGCAGGCCCATCGTGGTCGTAAAGCTGGCCTCGGAGCGCGACAGGCGGTTTACGAACACCGCACGCGCCAGGCGCAGGTCCTCGGCGGCATACCAGAGCTTAACCGTCGTAGGCTGCGGGCCGGCCTCGGCATCGACCACAAACAGAGCCGTCTCGCAGACGCTCATCGCGGCAAAGGCGTCGCCGATAAAATCGGGGTAGCACGGGGCATCGAGCACATTGATACGCGCGCCCTTCCAGTCGATCGGCGCAATGGTCGTCGAGATGGAAAATGCACGCTTGACCTCTTCGGGGTCATAGTCGAGCGTGGGCTTGGTGCCGTCGTGGCCGCCCAGGCGGGCGGTCTTGCCGGAAAGGTGGAGCATGGCCTCGGCGAGTGAGGTCTTGCCCACCCCGCCTTGGCCTACGAGCACCACGTTCCTTACGTTGCCGGTCTTGGGAGCACCCATGATGACCTCCTTGCAGGGTCGCGCGCGATGCGCGACGCCAACGGGGAGAGTTCGCGGTCGATGCCGTCCCGGGAGCAGCATGGTCGGCAGCCGAGCCGACTCACCCTCCAAATGTCCTATGC
>CABSMB010000093.1 GCA_902478705.1 uncultured Collinsella sp.
GATATTGGCACCACTCGAGCTCACCACGTGGATTTCGTTGCCCTCGACAAAGCCGAGGTCCTTGAGGTGGTGTTTCATGTCCTCATTGCCCTTTACACGAGACACGCGCACGGTTTCGCCCGCTTTTACCATCGAAAGCGGCATGGCCGGCATCTGCGGTCCGCAAGACATGAGTTGCTCCTAACGTCAGTTCGTCCTCAACATCGACGCGTAAAAAGTTAACCACGTCTATGTTCGCTATAGTAAACTAGCACGTGGTTAACTTTTTGGAAAGGGTCCCCATTCAGATTTCGAAAAAGTTTCCTATACGAAACAAAAAGGCGCGGCAAAGAGCTGTCCTTTGCCGCGCCCCGTCATGCTTAGAGCGAGAGGTTTCTGATCGACGTGACGCAGGAGGCCTCATCCACGCCCGAAACGCGGAACACGATGTCCTCGCCACATTCGCCACAGAGTGCCATGAGCCCTATAACGTCGCGACCGTCGGTATGGCGGTCGCCGATGCTGACCGACACGTCACTACGATGCTTGGCGATAATGTCATAAAGCAGCGCAACCGGGCGGGCATGCAATCCCAACGGATCTTTAATCGTCTTCGTAAATTCGACCATGTCCCCTCCCACGACATCGCACATTCGGCCGGCAAACCCAGCCACGTGGTAGCTATTGTAGCGTTAGATGCCTGCCGAGGGCCCCTCCGGATACCCCGTGGGCAAAAAGTGGCAAATATGAGTACTGTCACCAATTTAGTAGCAGCAAAATCGAGAGCAAATTGCCTAATTTGAGCGATTCGAAGAGGTTGAAAGCCGTCAAACGCCCTTTACAGGGGGCTAGATAAATTGATTTTGAGCCCATTTTCGCTCAGAGCAGTCCGAAAAATATGACACCTCTTTTGCAACAGTACTCATATTTGGCATTTTTTGCCCACAGAGTCCAAAATCCATGCCCCAAAACACAAAAGGAGGGGTCTCATAAGGCCCCTCCCTAGAAAAGGGAATCGATTTATTCCACAGCCGTAGATTAATCCTAGCCGCTACTCCATCATATCAAGGACGGAAGGGCGAAGCTCGTTCTCGGCAGCCTCGGGATCGGTCTCGCGCAGGCGGTTGATGTAGCGGTTGTACCACATCACGGCAAGGCCCAGGAAGATAACCACACCGCCAACGTTGTAGACCAGCGTCAGCCACAGAGGCTGATCGAGCGGAATGGTGCCGCAGATAAGCACGAAGCAGAAGACCACAAGCAGGAATGCAGCAATGGCCAGGCCAAAGGTACGCGAACCCATGCGGAAGCCACGGGGAGCAGCGTCGAAGTTCTTGCGCAGCATAAAGTAGGCAAGCAGGATCAGCAGCGGCGGGAGCAGAGCGGTGGCAGCCGTCATGTTGGTGACGATCATGAGCAGATCGTCGAGGTTGCCGGAGCCCAGGGCCGGGATGATCAGGATGGGGACGACGATGGCGAACTGCAGCCAGGCAGCGCGGGCAGGAATGCCGTGCTCGTTGAGCTCGACGATCTTGCTACCAAAGACGCCCTTGGGGATCTCGGTGAAGAAGACCTTGATGGGAGCGGAGGTCCACATCATGAGGGAACCCAGCGTAGCGGCGAGAAGGATCAAGCCGATGGCGCGCGTGGACACTTCCATAGGAATGCCAAAGTGGGCAAAGACAGCGCCGAACACGTCGAAGATGCCGGTGGAGATGGCAACGCCGCCCTCGGGGATGAACAGGTTAACCAGCAGCGAAGCGCCTGCATACAGAAGGCCGATGGTCAGGCCGGCGATAACGACGGTGCGCACGAAAGCCTTGACGCCACCCTTAAGGTCGTTAAGGAACACGCCGACAGACTCAGCGCCGCCAACGCCCTGGATGATCCAGGCAAGCGTACCGAAGAAGCCCCACATAGTAGCGAAGTTGCTCATGTCGGGAGCCATGTTGGCGGGAGTAGGAGCCGTAGCGAACTCGACGCCGCCAAGGGCAGCAGCCAGGGACAGCAGGATGAACACGGCAGTCAGGCCGAGAGCCGCGGTCGAACCGAAGGAGGAAATAGAGCCGATCCACTTAGCGCCCTTGGTCGAAACCCACGTGGCAATAGCAAAGACGACGATCTCGATAATGGTGATCCACAGCTGCGAAAGCTCAGCATTGGCACCAAAGAACACGTAGCTCGCGTAGATGATGACATTGGGCAGGACGGACGCAAAGTAGAACAGGTTGACGAACCAGTAGCTAAATGCCGTCAGGAACGCCCAGCGGCCACCCATCGAGGTCTTAACCCATGCGTACACGCCGGACTCGGAGTCCTTGTTAAGGCCGACGAACTCAGCGGTAACCAGGGTATAGGGGACAAAGTACAAAAGTGTGGCGAAGAAGAACGACGGCGCAGCTGCCAAGCCGATAGCCGCGTTGTTGTTGATGATGTTCTTGATACCGAACACGGCGGCGACCGTCATGCCCAGCAGAGCGAACGAACCAATCGTTCCTCGTTTTTCAGAGCTCATAAGCCCTCCCAATCATCTATTAAATGTCATCTAAACCCGTCCGAGCTGCAAGTGCAAACACGGACGGCGCACCTGCTAAGGGGAATGGGGAAAAGGGAGTCAACAAAGCCATCCCCCTTAACGGCGCGAAGCAAACGTCCAAACGGACGAATACTACTTGTTGGGGAAGGAATAACCTTCGACCGTCACGTGCAGTACCACGACGCGGGGATCCGAAGCCTCGGCGATAACACGGTAAGCCTCGTCGATCTCGACGACGGCAACGCCGCCGGCGGGAATCGTCACGGTCTCCCCCGCCCCCTCAAAGCGCTCGCGATCATCGATATCGCTGTAAGCGCGGGTGCAGGTGAGGCCTGCCTTGGGGGCAACCTCGACGGTCAGGTCGCCGTCGAGCGGAGCGAGCACGGCATGGTAGCGACGGTGACCGACCAGGTCGGCGGTTGCGGCCTCGCGGGCATAGACCCACCAGTAAACCAACGAGTCGCCGATGGAGTAAGCCACGTCGTGCTGTAGGTCGGCAACGCCATCGAGCGCCTGGCCGGTGCGCATCCACTTCTTGACGGACTTCATCTGAGCGTCGAAATCGGCGCGCGAGTTAAAGACATGCATGGCTTATGCCTCCTTAATGGGTGCCAGCGCCTGAGCCAGATCGGCAGACGTCAGCGGTCGCAGGGACACCTCAAAGCTGAAGCTCTCAAAACGAGTGCGATAGGAATCGAGCACCTCGGAACCCCAAGAGTTCGAGCCAAGGCCGAGCAACTGGTCGTTGATGTTGACCGTGACCGTATCGCCCTTGACAAGGTCGTAGACGTGCTTGGCGTTATCGATGGCCTCGCAGCTATAGGGCCATGCCGAGAATGAGAACGGGTTGGAGGCGGCGTCAGCCGGACGGGTCACCAGCACGCCGTCGCCATGGCTAGAGCGCAGAGCAACCCAGCGGGTACCCTCGCGGTTGGCGCAGTCCTGAGGCATAACGTAGGGCGTGAACATGTCGTCGACCGTGGTGCGGTAATGACCGACCGGGTTGGCGCGCAGCGAGTCCGGATAGTTCTCGCCCGGACCGTGGCCATACCACTCGACGGTACGATCGCAACCGGGGACTTCGAAGGAGATGCCGATGCGCGGGATGATATCCGAGTAATCGCCATAGGGCTCGCCGGAAACCTTGAGGTCGACACGACCGCTCGGAAGCACGGTGTAGACGAGCTCGACGCGCATGCCGAACGCGCGGACGGGAGGAGCGATACGCTGGCTCACGGTCACGACGACCGCATTGCCATCCTGCTTCCAAGAAACCTTGCGGGTAGACGTCTGCATCACATCGATGAAGTTGTCCTTCCACAGTGAGTCATACTCCTGCGCATGGTTATCGACGAGCGGATGCCAAAAACCAACCTGGGGACCAGAGGCCATGACGTCGCGGCCGGATGCCTTCCACTCGCTCACGGTACCGTTGACCTTGCTGAAGGTCAGCTCACCGTTGAGGGAGTGAATGCGGATTTCCTGCTCGGTCTCCTCGACCGTAAGCTCAGGACGAGTGGGAGCCGCGATGGCCGGCGCCGGATGGTTGGCGATGGCAAACTGGCTAGCGCCCAACTGGAACATCGGCTCGCACCAGACGTGAGCGGCCATGGTGTAGGCGCGCACGGTCAGCAGGGTCTCGCCTACCGCGGCCTCGCGAATCACCAGCGGAAGCTGGATGGACTCGCCGGGGGCAACCGCGCCGGGCATGAGTGTCTTGCGGCAGACCACGTCGCCGTCCACCAGGGTCTCCGCCGACAGGCAGACATCCTCGAGAGTGGTAAACCAACGCTTGTTGGTGACGGTCAGCTCGCCTGCCTCGGCATCATAAGCCATGCGGACCGGGCAGATGACCTGGCCGTACTCGGTAAGGCCCGGGCTCGGCTGCTGCCAAGGGAACACCATGCCATCGATGCAGAAGTTGCTGTTGTTGGGGTAATCGCCGTTGTCGCCGCCATACATGTCGTAGGCAACGCCGTCCTCGGTCACAGCAGCTAAACCGTGGTCGCACCATTCCCAGATAAACTGGCCTTGGATGCAATCCCAGCGATCGAAGACCTCCTGGTACTCGGACAGGCCTCCGGGGCCGTTGCCCATGGAGTGACCGTACTCGCAGTTGATGCGCGGCTTGGGGAACGGATGCTCGCCAAAGTCGTTCATCTGCGACACGCGGGAGTACATGGTGGAGATGACGTCGACGGTATCGGCGTTGCGGTCCTCCTCGTAGTGGACCGGACGACCATCGAGCTCGTGAGCCTTGGCGTACATCGCGCGGATGTTGCAGCCATAGCCGCTCTCGTTGCCCATCGACCACATAATGATGCAGGCGTGGTTGCGCTCCTGCATCACCAGGCGCTCGACGCGGTCGACGTAGGCCGGCTCCCATGCCGGGTCGTCGGTGACCAGGGCGATGTTGCCGATATTCTCGAAGCCGTGGCTCTCCATATCGGTCTCGGCGACCAGCATGATGCCATACTCATCGCACAGCTCGTAGAAACGCGGGTCATTGGCATAGTGAGAGGTGCGCACCGCATTGATGTTGTGTCGCTTCATGAGCTCCAGGTCGCGGCGCATGCGATCGAGGCCCACGGCGCGGCCCTTGTGATCGTCGTGATCGTGGCGGTTGACGCCATGCATCTTAAAATAGGTGCCGTTGAGGTAGATATGATTGCCCTCGACCGTCACCTCGGCAAGACCCTGGCGATGCGGGACGTACTCGCTGACCTGGTCACCGTCGTAGACCTCAAACGTAAGGTCATAGAGGAAGGGGTCCTCGGGATTCCAGAAGTGGGCATCGGTCACGCTGCACTCGGCATGGCCATCGACGCACTCACCCGTAGCCACCACGTTCTCGTCATCGCTGAGCGTAAACACAACGCGGGAAGCGCCCTCGGCCACCGTATCGAGCGTGATCAGAGCGGCATCGCCCTCGCGGTGCGTGCGGAACCTAAAGTCGACCAGGTGCGCGGCGGGACGCTGCATAAGGTACACATCGCGGAAGATGCCCGATGCCCACCACATGTCTTGGTCCTCGATATAGCTACCATCGCTGTACTGCAGAACCTTGACCGCAAACAGGTTGTCGCCCTCGACAAGCGCGTCGGTCACGTCGAACTCGGCAGACAGGCGCGAGCCCTTGGTCATGCCGATAAACTTGCCGTTGACGTACAGCTCGCCATAGCTCTCGATGCCGTCAAAGCGAATGATCTCGCGAGCGCCGGCAGGCACGGCGGGAAGATTGACGATGCGCTGGTACACGCCCGTGGGATCGTCAGAGGGAACGAACGGCTGGTCCACCGGGAACGGGAAACCCTCGTCGGTGTAGGCAAGGTTGCCATAGCCGTCTACCTGCCACAGGTGCGGAACCTCCACGTGATCCCACTCGGGCTCGTACGTGGAAAGCTCCTCGTTAGAGACGGCAGCAGGCCCCTCAAAGACTGTCTCTTATACACATCTCCGAGCCCACGAGACTAAGGCGAAT
>CABSMB010000094.1 GCA_902478705.1 uncultured Collinsella sp.
GAGATTCGCCTTAGTCTCGTGGGCTCGGAGATGTGTATAAGAGACAGGCATTAAACTCAACGGGCTCATAGGCGCCGGCGGGGTAGTCGACGGCGGCGTGCGTGCCTTTGAGGGCTTCGGCACTGGCAGAGATAAAGTGGCGGTAGACCTGCGAGGATACAACGGTGATGACCGAGCTCACGGCGGCACCAATTACTGAACCAGCGATACCGATCTTGGAAGCAAGCGCGACGCTCGTGGCGGCGGCTGCGGCGCCGGCGATGATCTGGGGAATGGAAATGTCGTCGAACAGGCCCTTTTTGGGCGCGATGGCCATGGTCTGTCCGATGGAATGGTTCTCGTGCACGCCGTTGTTGAGCGCGGCCGGTGTCATGACGCGCGTGCGCGGCGCGTCGGTGTACTTGGTTGTCATACGGGGCCCTCCCGGTGTAAATCTGCTTCGTTTCATGCAGCCATCAGGGTACCCATCAGATGTGAATCGTACGTGACATTTAACAGATACCATCAACTCATCAATTGCTCATCAAGTTGGTGGGATGCGGTTACACCCGGCGGTTGAACTACAATAGGGCTTGCTAATTGTTGTGAATGGCGTCTACGCACGGGAGCATTCTTATGAATCTTCACCTTTCTCAGTCTGATGGCTTTTTGCGTGTGGCGGCGGCGTCGCCGCAGATTCGCGTCGCCGATGTCGAGGGTAATGCCGAGGTTGCGCTGGTGGCTGTTCGCGATGCTGCCGAGCGCGGCGTTCGCGCGCTGGTGCTGCCCGAGCTTAACCTGACTGGTTATACCGCGGCCGATTTGTTCCATAACCGCACACTGCTGCATGCCTGCGAGACCGCACTGGCACATATTCTCGATGAAACTCGCGAGCTGCCGATTGTCTTTACCGTCGGTCTTCCCGTTGCGGTTGCCGAGAATATCTACAACTGCGCCGCCGTGTGCTGCGCGGGCGAGCTTTTGGGCCTCACGGCCAAGAAGCACCTGCCCAATTATGGCGAGTTCTATGAGCGCCGTTGGTTTGCTCCGGCGCCTGCGGATCCCGTGTGGGTTGAATTTGCCGGTCAGGGTCCGGTCCCGCTGGGTTCGGGGCTTGTCTACCGCTGCTGCGATGAGGACGCCGAGGATTTGGTGCTCGGTATTGAGGTCTGCGAGGACCTGTGGGTGCCGGCACCTCCTTCGACCGAGATGGCGCTTGCCGGTGCCACGGTGATTCTCAACCCCTCCGCTTCCGACGAGATCATCGGTAAGGCAGATTACCGACGCGGCCTCATATCCAACCAGAGCGCGCGCCTGTACTGCGCCTATGCCTATGCGGACGCGAGTGAGGGCGAGTCCACGACCGATATGGTCTTTGCGGGCGAGAACCTCGTCTATGAAAACGGATCTAAGCTCGCCGCCACGAAGCTCCTCACCTGCGATATGGCGGTGGCCGATGTCGATCTTGACCGCCTGGTTGCCGAGCGCCGTCGCTCGACGACGTGGACGCGCGCGGACGATGCGCCGGAGGCCACGACCGTTGAGTTTTCGTTTGAGGGCGTGCTGGCAGACGAGCCTGTCCTGCGCGATGCGCTCGACATCGACCGTGTCTTCCCCCGCGCGCCCTTCGTGCCGGCCGACCACGGTGATCTGGCCGAGCGTTGCGAGACCATCCTCGACCTGCAGACCGCCGGCCTCAAGACCCGCCTTGCCCATACGGGTACCAAGGCTGCGGTGATCGGTCTTTCGGGCGGCCTGGACTCTACGCTGGCACTGCTTGTGACCGTGCGTGCCTTCGATGCGCTGGGGCTGCCGCGCACTGGTATCACAGCCGTGTCCATGCCTGGCTTCGGTACGACGCATCGCACCAAGTCCAATGCCGAGTCGCTTGCCCGCGACCTGGGCGTGAGCTTCCGCGAGATTTCGATTCACGCGGCTGTGGAGCAGCACTTCAAAGACATTGAGCACGATCCGACCGTACAGGACGTGACCTACGAGAACAGCCAGGCTCGCGAGCGTACGCAGATTCTGATGGATCTGGCCAACCAGGCTGGCGGTTTTGTCATCGGCACGGGCGACCTGTCGGAGCTGGCGCTCGGCTGGGCTACGTACAACGGTGACCACATGAGCATGTACGCCGTCAACGCGAGCGTGCCCAAGACGCTTGTGCGCCATCTGGTGCGCTATGCGGCCGATGTCTTTGGCGGGCGCATTGCCGAGGTTTTGCTCGATATCCTCGATACGCCGGTATCTCCCGAGCTTCTGCCGCCCACGGGCGACGGCGAGATTGCGCAGAAGACCGAGGATTTGGTGGGCCCGTACGAGCTGCACGACTACTTCCTCTACTACCTGCTGCGTTTTGGCTTTGAGCCGGGCAAGATCTACCGCATGGCGCTCAAGAGCTTCGAGGGCGTCTACGACGCCAAGACCGTCTACACGTGGCTGCGTACGTTCTATCGTCGCTTCTTTGCCCAGCAGTTCAAGCGCAGCTGTCTGCCCGATGGTCCCAAGGTGGGCTCGGTGACGCTCAGCCCGCGTGGCGATTGGCGTATGCCGAGTGACGCCAGCTCGCGTCTGTGGCTCGCACAGATCGACGCGCTCAATCCAATTGACTAAGGTTGGCCAAATTGAACCAATGCGGGGGTTGCAAGCGTTACACTTTTGCAATCTGATGGCCCGTATCGCGCGGCGCTCTTGTCGGAGCGCCGCGTTTTTTATATCGAAAGGTGGCACCATGCAGGCATCGCAGCGTCTCGACCGCTTTGGCGCGGAGGTCTTCGCCTCACTCAACAACAAGCTTCTCGCGCTGAAGGCTCAGGGCAAGACCATTTACAACATGAGCGTGGGCACGCCCGACTTTAAGCCGTACGACCACGTGGTCGAGGCGCTGACCCAGGCTGCACAGGACCCAGAGATGTGGAAGTATGCCCTGCGTGACCTGCCCGAACTCAAGCAGGCCGTGTGCGATTACTATGAGCGTCGCTTTGGCGTTTCGGGCATTACGCCGTCCATGGTGCAGTCGTGCAACGGCACACAGGAGGGCGTGGGTCATTTGGGCCTGGCTCTGCTTGATCCGGGTGACACTATTCTGGTTCCCGATCCGTGCTACCCGGTCTTCGAGGCGGGTGCCAAGATTGCCGACGCCAAGCTCGAGTACTATCCACTGGTTGCCGAGCACAATTACCTGCCCTATGTGGCAGGCATCGATCCCGAGGTCGCCGACCGCGCCAAGTACATGATCGTGTCGCTGCCTGCCAACCCGGTTGGTTCGGTGGGCACGCCCGAGGTCTACGAGGAGATCATCGCCTTCGCCCGCGAGCACGACCTGCTCATTGTCCATGACAACGCATACTCTGACATCGTGTTCGACGGTGAGCCGGGTGGCAGCTTCTTGCAGTATCCCGGCGCGCTCGAGGTGGGCGTTGAATTCTTCTCGCTCTCCAAGTCGTTTAACGTCACTGGTGCCCGTATTGGCTTTTTGGTCGGTCGCGAGGATGTGGTCTCTGCCTTTGCCAAGCTGCGCGGCCAGATCGACTTTGGCATGTTCTTCCCGATCCAGAAGGCCGCCATCGCTTGCCTTAATGGCCCGCGCGATGAGGTCGAGGCGCAGCGTCTGAAGTACCAGGAGCGTCGCGATGCCCTGTGCGACGGTCTTGAGGGCCTGGGCTGGGAGCGACCCAACGCGCATGGCTCCATGTTTGTGTGGGCCAAGCTTCCCGGTGGTCGCACCGATTCGATGGCGTTTTGCGAGGAGCTCATGGAGAAGGCCGGCGTTGTGGTGACGCCGGGCGCGAGCTTTGGTCCTTCGGGCGAGGGACACGTGCGCATGGCACTGGTCCTGCCGCCCGACCAGATCGCTTTGGCTGTCGAGGCCATTCGCGAGGCGGGCCTGTATTAGAGGGCTATTTCGGCTCGTCAATAGCTCGAAACCGATTTCGTGCAGTTATTTTACGAATTCTGCAAACAATTTCGGTAAACGGTCGATTTTTGGCTGCGAATAGGAGCATAATCAAAGTCCCGATTGGATGTATTGGGATTACGGCAAGCCGCTCGGGTCGTTCCCGGGCGGCTTGTTTGTGGAGTGAGATGGGAGTTTCTAATGGTTAACGAGAAGAAGGTCGCTATTGTCGGCTGCGGTTTCGTCGGTTCGTCTTCGGCGTTCGCGCTGATGCAGAGCGGTCTGTTCTCCGAGATGGTCCTCATCGACGTGGACAAGAACCGCGCCGAGGGTGAGGCCCTGGATATCGCGCACGGCATGACGTTTGCCGAGCCGATGAAGATCTATGCCGGCGATTATTCCGATGTCGCCGACGCCGCCATGATTGTCGTCACCGCTGGCGCTGCCCAGAAGCCCGGTGAGACCCGCCTGGACCTGGTCAACAAGAACGTCAACATCTTTAAGTCCATTATCCCCGAGATTAAGAAGTCTGGCTTCGACGGCATTCTGCTCATCGTCTCCAACCCGGTCGATGTTCTGACCTACGCCGCCATCAAGATGTCCGGCCTGCCCGAGGGCCATGTCATCGGTTCCGGCACCGTGCTCGACACCGGCCGTCTGCGGCAGATGCTTGGTGCCCACGTCGAGGTTGACCCGCGCGACGTTCAGGCCTATGTCATGGGTGAGCACGGCGACTCCGAGTTTGTCGCTTGGTCCAGCGCTCAGGTTGCCGGCGTGCCGCTGAACACCTTCTGCGAGCTTCACGGCCACCTGGAGCACGAAGCCGCCGAGAAGCGTATCGCCGAGGACGTCAAGAACTCCGCCTACACCATCATTGAGAAGAAGCACGCCACCTACTATGGCGTCGCCATGGCCGTCAAGCGTATCTGCACCGCCGTCATGCGCGATGAGCAGACCGTTCTGCCCGTCTCCTCGCTCATGGTGGGCGAGTATGGCCTGTCCGATCTTGCCATCTCCATGCCGACCGTCGTTGGTCGCGACGGCGTCGTCTGCCGCGTCCCCGTGCCGCTGGACGATGACGAGCAGCATGAGCTCACCGCCTCTGCCAAGGCCCTCAAGGACATCATCGACAGCGTTGACTTCTCCTGCTAAATCAAGCTCGCTAGAGCGAAAAGCTACAATGAAGGCGTCCGGGTCCACACGGCCCGGGCGCCTTTTTGGTGCAAAGTCACCTGACCCCAATGCACCATAGTTGATGGGAGGGCCATGCCGGATTCGCCTAATTTTTTGACCTATGCCCAGACGGCGTTTGATCCGTTTGAGGAGCGGCCGTTCTGCGCGGTGGATAGCCTGGTCTTTGCGTGGTTGTCCTATTTGCGTTTGCCGGGTGATATGGCGGAGCTGACGGACTGGCAGGGCCTAGACGTACGCGAGCTGCTGCGTGCCGAGTGCTACCGAGACATGATTGACGACTTGTGGGACCCAGAGGGGAGCAGGGCCTTGTTGGAGGCCGTGGCAGCAAGCCCTCGCTACCGTGGCGTGCACGTTTGCGGCTATCGTGCCGTGAGCGATGTGGTGGCGACAGAGCAGTTTGCAGCCATGGCGTTCCGGTTTCCGGCAGGGTTTAGTTATCTTTCCTTTCGGGGGACCGACAGCACGATTGTGGGCTGGAAAGAGGACTTTAACATGGCGTTCCGGTGTCCTGTGCCGGCCCAGGAATCCGCGGCCCGTTATGTGGACGAGGCGGCGGATGCGATTGACGGGCCGCTTTTGTGCGGAGGTCATTCCAAGGGTGGAAACCTTGCGGTGTACGGTGCGGCGATGTGCTCCGATGTCGCCCGTGAGCGAATCGAACGGGCGTATTCCCATGATGGTCCGGGCTTCGTCGAGGAGTTTCTGAACGGCGACGCCTTTGCCGATCTTTCCGGTCGAATCGACAAGACGCTACCTCGGTCGTCGATTTTTGGCATGATGTTCGAGACACAGGAGGACTATGCCATCGTTGAGAGCACCGAGTTTAGCCTGCTGCAGCACAATCCCTTTAGCTGGGTGGTTGATGGTCACGACTTCGTGTACTGTGAGCGCCTGTCCGTCGGTGCTCGATACGTTGAAGATTCC